>NZ_JAOWHQ010000068.1:58630-131534 GCF_030332565.1 Citrobacter sp. Cpo109 | reverse complement strand
GGTGGTCGATGATAACGGCGAACTGCGCTACGAAGTGGCGGTGCCGGTCGGCACGCTGAAGGAAGGTAAAAATGCGGTGGCGGTGGCGCTGGTCAGCCACGATGCGGCGGGTAACGAAGTGACCGCGCTCGCGCACCGTACCGTAGTGCTGGATACCAAAGCGCATAACACCGTCAATATTCATGACGTCACCGCCGACAACACCCTGAACTTTACTGAGCTGTCAGCGGCGAAGCAGACGATTACCGGGAACGTTCGCGGGGAAGATGCAAAAGCGGGCGACCCGGTGCTGGTGGAGATTAACGGCCACCAGTATCACGGCCAGGTGATTGATACCGGGAAAAATACCCTCGGTTATCGTATCGAGGTGGATTCTAGCGCGTTCTCTGACAACGTCGGTCATGTGCTGAAAGAGGTGACGGTCCATGTCAGCGTCACCTCACACGATGCGGCGGGCAACCTGGCGATAGCCACCAGCCGCCACGACGTACACATTGATAACTTCGCCACTAACCAGCTCAGCATCGACACGGTAGCGACGGACGATGTGGTGAACGCCATTGAAAACCGGATGACCACGCTGATCAGCGGTGCCGTTGGTGGCGATGCGGCCGTCAACGACCCGGTGACCGTTCGCGTGCAGGGGCAGGATTTTACCGGCAAAGTCGTTCACATTAACGGCGAACTGCGCTACGAAGTGGCGGTGCCGGTCGGCACACTGCAGGAAGGTAAAAATGATGTGCAGGTGACGTTGGTCAGCCATGATGCGGTGGGGAATGAAGTCACCGCGCAATCGCATAGCACCGTTACGCTGGACACCCAGGCGCACAATACTATCCGCATACATGATGTCACTGCCGATAACACATTGAATTACCAGGAACTCCTTGCGGCTAAACAGACGGTCACGGGTTTTGTTGGCGGTGAGGATGCGAAGGTCAACGATCCGGTCTTACTGGAGATAAACGGCCATCAGTTCAGCGGTAAGGTGATTGATTTTGGTCGCGGTAAGCTGGGTTATAGCATTGATGTGGACTCTTCTGCATTTGCCGATAACAGCGGCCATGTGCTGACGAATGTGAAAATTACCGCGATGGTGACATCTCATGACGCCGCGGGTAACCTGGCGATCGCGACGGATTCCCATAAAGTTCATATCGATAACTACGCGGAAAACACCATCAAGATTGACGCAGTGGCGACGGACAATGTGGTTAACGCCAGTGAAAACCGGATGCCTACCATTATTAGCATCGTCGCCGGTGGCGATGCCAAAGTGGGCGATGCGGTAAAAATAAGCGTTCATGGGCAAGACTTTAACGGCACGGTGATCAACGATAACGGTCAGTTACGCTATGAAGTGGTTCTGCCACATGGAACCTTGCATGAAGGAAAGAACGCGGTGGTCGCGACGCTAGTCAGCCATGACGCGCTGGGCAATGAAGTGACCAGTGAGTCGCACCGTATTATCACTCTTGATACTCATGCGCAAAACACCATCTCGCTAGATAACATTGCTACAGACAATGTTATCAATTACCAGGAATTGTCCGCAGCAACACAGCGCATTACCGGCATCGTCGATGGTGAAGATGCGAAGGTCGGCGATCCCATTCAGCTGGAAGTTAATGGCCATCAGTACGGTAGCCAGGTCATTGACCTTGGTAACGGGCATCTGGGTTACCGCATTGATGTGGACTCATCGGCCTTTGCGAACAATGGCGTCCATGTGTTGACGGATATCGACGTGCACGTCACGGTCACCTCTCATGACGCGGCGGGGAACCTCGCCATCGCTACCGATAGCCATAAAGTTCATATTGATAACTTTGCCAAAAACGTGGTGACGACTGATGTGGTGGCATCGGATGATGTGGTGAACGCCATTGAAAACCGCATGCCGACGCTGATTAGCGGTATCGCGAAAGGCCTGGATGCCAAAGTGGGCGATGTGGTGACCGTCCACGTACAGGGACATAATCAGGACTTTAGCGGCACGGTAGTTAACGATCACGGCGTTCTGCGCTACGAAGTGTTTGTTCCAACAGGTGTGTTGCAGGAAGGCAGCAACGACGTAATGGTTAAGCTGGTCAGCCACGATGCTGCGGGCAATCAGGCGGTGGCGGTAGAGCATCGAACCGTTACGCTGGATACCCAGGCGCACAGCACTGTGACTATTGATCATGTGACTGACGATAACATACTCAACCACTTAGAGCTGGATACACCGATGCAGCTTATCAGCGGTAAGGTGGGTGGTGACGCGCAGGTTGGTGATGCGGTGATCGTAGAAATCAATCACCAGACGTTTAATGGCAAGGTGATTGATCTTGGGGGCGGTCACTTAGGTTATCAGGTCCCGGTCAATTCAACGGCGTTTAGCGATAACAAAGGTAACCAGGATAAAAATGTGACGGTGAGCGTCACGGTTATCTCCCACGATGCGGTGCAAAATGAGGTTATTACTACCGCAACCCATGACGTACATATTGATAACCATGCCGGGGCCAGAATCACCGTCGATACGGTGGCGGGCGATGACAAGCTCAACGGAGCAGAAGCCGCGAAACACCTTACTGAGGTGATGGGGACGGTTGGGGGCGATGTGCATGTTGGGGATAAAGTTCAGGTTATCGTACATGGACATATCTACGATACAACCGTTCAGAAGCTCCCGGAACATAACAATGCGCTGGGATATAAGCTGGACGTTCTGAGCCGCGATCTGGTCAAAGACCCGCATATTGTGGCCCGCGTAGTCGGTGAAGATAATGCGCATAATTTCCAGAAAGCGGAGATAACGCACGATCTGGTAGTTGATTTACATGCGAAAGCCATGCTGACGATTGATCCCGTCACTGGCGACAATATGATTAATGGTAATGAATCAAAACAGCCATTCACGTATGTAACCGGGAACGTGGCTGGGGATGTCCATGTCAATGATGTCGTTTACCTCACCGTGAATGGTCACGTCCTGACGGGGAAAGTGAACGATGTAGGAAACGGGGTTCTCGGCTACAGCATTAAAGTCAGCACCGCAGACCTGATCTCCGATCCTCATTTAACCGCGACGGTGAGTACTACTGATAGCGCGGGCAACCCGGCCACGGCCAATGCAGAAACCACGGTGATTATCGATACCCGTGTGGAGGCGCAGATCACCATTGATGCCGTGACGCCAGATAATACGCTGAACCTTGCTGAGCAAATGCATGGCTATACGATAGTGAGTGGTACGGTGAGCGGTGAAGTTCATCCGGGCGATCCATTCACCATGACCATCAACGGCCACAACTATGCCGGGGTGGTGGAGGATCGTGGCAATCATCAGATGGGTTTCCACGTACCCGTTGCTACGGCCGATCTGGTGGCCAACCCGCATATCGACGTCACCATGGATATCACGGACGATGCCCTGAACCAGGCACAAATTACAGCGCATCATACCGTTACGCTGGATGCTGAAGCGCTGGCATCAATCACCATCGATCCGGTAACGGGCGACAATATATTGAATAAGATTGAATTGGGGCAAACGACGACAGTTGTTAGCGGCACGGTCGGTGGCGATGCAAAAATTAATGATGTGGTGCACCTGAATATTGGTGGCCATATGGTTGATGCCACCGTGGTGGACCTGCCAAATCTGGGAACGTTGGGTTACTCCATTAAGGTGGATACGCATTGGCTGCAAAACGATCCGCATATTACCGCAACCATCACCACTACCGATGCGGCGGGTAATAACGCGACGGCAAATGCGCATAGTACCGTGGTCATTGACGACAAGATTGATGCGATTGTACATATTGATCCGATTTTCACCGGTAGCGGTGGTGGGGTGATTAACCACGACGCAGCCCTTAATCCGCAAACGAGGGTTACGGGGACGGTGGGGGGAGATGTCAAAATAGGTGATACCGTTGAACTGACCATCAATCACCAGATCTACTATGCTCAGGTGGAAGATCACGGCGGTCAGCGTACTTTCAGCACTAAGGTATCGACTCTGGATCTGCTTATGGATCCGAACATCCATGCCGAAGTGATGGCAAAAGATGACGCCGGAAATGTTGCATACGGGTTCGATAACATGCCTGTGGTGGTTGATACTGTTGCTGATGCCGGAATTACGATTGATTCTGCTGTTTCCGAGGGCAACCAAGCCCTGGATCCCGGAAGCCGCCCCGAATTCGTCACGGTAACGGGACATGTTGATCCAGATGCACTGGTTGGCGATGTGGTTACGGTCGATGTCGGCGGTAGCCAGCTGCAAACTAATGTGATCACTCTGCCGGATGGAAAGCTGGGCTATACGTTTAATGTTGTTTCAGGGGCCTGGCATGATGACGGTAATATCACGGTATCCATCACCACGCATGATAATCATGGCAATACGGCAACTGCGGTAGAACATAAGTTTATTGACCTTCCGTGGTTAGGCAATATCGCTATTCCAGCCAACACTCCTTATGGTATGCATACCCCGCCGACAACACCGGGCACCGGAACCACACAACCTCACCAACCGACCGTGCATCTCACCGTTGATCAAGTGGCGGGCGATGACGTTCTCAACCACGATGAAGCGCAAAAAGGAACGACGGCAATTCGTGGTCTGGTCACCGGCGACGTTCAGGCCGGGGACGATGTTATTGTCACCATAAATCATGTGCAGTACACCGGGCACGTCATGACTATCCCAACGATGCCGGGACAACTGGCATACGAAGTGGATGTGCCGACGAGTGAACTGCAGGCGCATCCAACGTTTGATGTCTCCATCAAGGTGGGAACAGCGACAGATTCGGTGCAGAAAACCATCACTGTCGATACGGAAAACCCGCTGCTGGTAACGATGGATAAGGTTGCCGGTGATGATGTTATCAATGCTGCTGAAGCACAAAGCGGTAAAACAACCATCAGCGGCACGGTAAGTGGTGAAGGGATCCATGACGGCAGCGTGGTGAGCCTGCAGGTCAATGGCAATACGCTAACTGCGGTAGTGCATGACGATAGACACGGCCACTGGGCCTGGTCGACGAAGGTCAGTATCAACGATCTGCACAATGATCCACATGTTGTCGCGACGGTATTGGCGACGGATGATCATGGTAACCTGGGGAGTGCCTCTGCTAACAGCAATGTCGTGGTCGATCTGAGCGCGAAGGCGAGCGTTACGATTGATAAAATTGCCGATGACAATGTGCTGAACGCGCACGAATCGCAGCTGCATAAGATGACCGTAGCGGGCTCGGTCTCAGGAGATGTGCACCCGGGTGATAAGGTGACTCTGACGGTTAACGGAAACCCTTATGCGGCGACTGTCGATAATAATCATCGCTACTCCGTTGATATCTATACCAAAGACCTGTTGGCCGATCACACCATTGTTGCCACCGTTATAGGATATGACGATCACGGTAACGTGCAGCCAGCCAGCTTCACGCAGGACTATTCGATTGATAAAACGGCAAGCGGCAGTGTGACCATCAACACCGTCGGCGGCGACGATATTATCAATGCTGATGAGGTAAAAGATGGAACCGTTGAGGTCAGCGGTCAGGTCGATGGGGATGTGCATCTCGGTGATAAAGTCGCCATTCTCGTCGATGGCGTCACAGTACATACGCGAGTCATTGAGCTGCCGCATATGAACGGGCAGCTGGGCTACAAAGCGATGGTGAGTACGGTTGGGCTGCAAAATGACCCTACTATCCATGTGAGTGTGGAAGGTCAGGATTCGGCGTTGAACCCAATGCATGCCGTGAGCGACAAAACGGTCACTATCGACACGCATGTCGATGCCAGCATCGTGCTGAATAAGGTATCAGTCGATGATGTGCTGAATAATGCTGAAACTCAGCATGCGAAAACCACCATCAGCGGCTATGTGACCGGGGACGTGGATGTTGGCGATCAGGTGACCATCACCGTTAATGGTAAAGATCTGGTTGCTGATGTGAAAAATAGCGGCGGTCAGAAGGTATTTAGCGTAGATGCCAGTACGACTGACCTGATTCACGATCAAAAGATCCTTGCTCACGTTATCGCCCATGACGACGCCGGTAACCGCGATAAGGTCGATATCGATAAGACTATTACCATCGACAGAACCGCTGTGGGAACGATGGGTATTGATAATGTCACCCAGGATAACGTCCTGAATCATCAGGAACTCCAGGGCGCGACGGTGAGGGTAACCGGGCCTCTTGGTGGTGATGTGGATGTGTGGGATTCGATCAAATTAAAAATTGGCGGTCAGGAATTTAGCGGTTCGGTAGATACGCTGAGCAATGGCGATCGGGTTTATCACGTTGATGTGGACAGTCATATCATGGAAGTGAACACCACATTTTCGGTTGAGGTTAAAGGTCATGATACGCCGGGCAACCCATATTCACAGACAACGTCCCACAGCTATTCGGTTGATCAACAGGCAAACGCCACGCTTATCGTCGATAAGGTTACCGGGGATAATCATATTTCGCGTGCGGAGTCACACGATACCTTCACGCATATTACCGGCAGCGTGAGCGGTGATGTGAATGATGGCGATCATATTAAAGCGCTGGTAAATGGTCATCAGTACGATGCCATTCTTCATCAGGGCAATAATGGGCTGACCTATGACATTGAGGCCGATACCTCCGCATTCCGGGCAGGCCATAACCGCGTGAACGTATTGGTCGAGGCGCATGATAACCACGGTAATATTACGCCTTATAGCCAAACGTTGAACGTGACGATGGACGATCCCACTCCAGTGAAAGGGCATACGGTGGATAAAGGGAATCATGCTGCGATGCAACATGCGCTGCACAATCTGTTCGATGACAACGCATTATCTCTGTCTTACGCACCAGCAGCGACCGGACACGGTCAGGCGACAGCGGTTCTCAGCGCTGACGATAAGGCGAAGGGCGTGCTTGAAAAAGTCGATCTCAGCGATCTGGCGCGTGAACTGCATGAAGGCGTGGATATTGCGAAGTACATTCAAAGCGGCGGCGATCATCACCTGATCGCCAGTCCGGCAAAAGTGGCGCATGGAATAGATACCGCGCTGTCGACTCCGATAAGCGGCGATCTGCATTCTCCGACCTACTCGTTGGATCACCTGATAGCTAAACCCGATCAAAACCACACTCACTAACGATTGCCTGCTGCCCTGTGTAAACAGGGCAGCAGCATCATGCAAAATGAAAAGGCACTGATATGAATTCTGATTCATCTGCTGCAAACATGCAGGCAGAAGGCGTGGCAAAAAGTCCTGAAAATGACAACCAGCAGGCTTTAGCGATGCTGCAAAAAAGCGACCTGGAGATGGTTCGCGTGCTCGACGATTTGATTTACCTGTTGATCCGTAAAGGCGTGATTGCCATTACCGATCTTCCGCCGATGGCGCAGGTTAAATTAATGAATCGCGCGAACGCGCGCCAGGAACTTGGCGGGTTAGAACAACTGCTTGGCAACGATGATCGTATATTTTAGCTGATGCAGGCAATTTGTAGGCCGGATAAGCGCAGCGCTATCCGGCTATACAAAGGCGTATCAAGACGCCAGTTTTATCACAATGGCGCGGGCTCACCTAATAATTGCCCCATTGCTCCATCAATCCCTAATTCTTGCAGCACCATAAGCTCACCTTCCGTTTCAACACGTTCGGCAATGAGCGGCAAATCAATACTGCGCGTGGCACTGCACAATACTTCAATAAACAAACGCTTATCATTTTCCTCATCAATTTTGCGGATATAGCTGCTATCGATTTTCAGATAGGCAAGACCCCATTGCGACAGATGACCGATCATATCGAAACGGCTACCGAAGTGTTGCAGTCCCAGCGCGCAGCGATGCTGACCTACGGCTTTAACAAATGCCGCCATCTGATGGGGGCCTGGTAACTGATTTTCATCCAGTTCCAGAATCAGCTTGCTGGCTAATTTCGGTGAGTACCGTAACGGATTGAGCAGGTCTGCAATGGCGGTCGCGCTGGCGACAGAACTGCCAGAAATACTCAACGCTAGTTTTCCAGGCGCGGTTTTCAACTGGTTCAATGTGAGCTTCAACATGACTTTATCGAGTCGATGACTCCAGCTAAAGCGGTGGATCCAGGGCAAGAACCGCCCCGCGGTAATGGTGTTACCCTGCTCATCAATAATGCGCGACAGCACCTTGTAATGCAGGATTTTATCCGGCTGGCGGCAATCGACCACCGGCTGATAAACCAGCTGGAACTGTTGATTTGCCAGCGCATGCTCCAGACGAACAAACCACAAATGCTGATCTTCTGTAGCCGCAGGTATTTCAGTGGTGGGAACGACCTGATGGTTGGTGTGTGTTTCCGCTTCAACCAGCAGGCGATCGGCCTGGATCAGCAATGACTGAGCATTTTCTCCGGCGCTGAATGGCACCATGCTGGTATAGGCAACCGGCTGTTGGTCTGACATTCCGGTGGCGTAAAAGGCCGTGAGTTTTTGGCACAGCGAATTGCATAAATCCAACATCTCACCATGTGTGACGCCAGGGCAGAGTAGGGCGAACTCACCGCCACGAATGCGGGCGAGCGTGCTGTCGAGAGGGGCATACTTTTCTCTGTGCGCGTTCAGCAGGTTGGCGATGTTGAGCAACAGCTTATCAGTATGCGGTCCGCCAAAGCGCTGATTCAGGCCACCTAAATCCTGAACGCGAACCAGCATCAGATATCCTGGTGCCGTATCGGTATCACTCAGTCGCGCCTGGAGCTGCATATCGAATGCCCGGCGGTTGGCAACCCCGGTCTGGCTGTCGAGATAAGCTTCATTGTGCAAGCGTTCGCTGTAGATAGCTTGTTCTTCAAATAACGATTTAAGCTTAGCTGCCATTAAATTCATGGCGCCTACAACGCGGCGTAATTCCGGCGTTTTGGGTAACTCGTGGAGTGTCAGAAACTCGCGACGGGTAATAGCTTCGGATTGTTTTGCCATGTAATTGAGCGGGCGCAGCAGTTTGCGTAGCAGCAAACTGCCGGCGATTAAGCAGGCGAGGCTACAGGACAGCATCCACAGCAGATTACCTAAGGTATTGTCCCACAGACGCTGCACAGCAAAGATAGGATCGCTGGTCACTTCCACGCGAGCAGCCTGCTGCCAACCGCGCATAATCGTTGCTTCACCAGTTTGCGGGGTGACATCCACCAGATCGATGAACCAAGCGGGGACGTTGGGAATTGTCGCTACCGCGCTACGCTCAAGCATTATTTTGCCGTTTGCCAGATCGACGATGCGGATTTTTTTGTAGTAACCGCTATCGAAAATGGAGCTGACCATCAGCTCGATCATTGCCGGGTCGTTGACGTTGGGCGTTAGCGAAACGCCTAGCGCCGTTGCGGCATCCTGGGCATGTGAAAGAAGCTGGTTATTGGACTGATTGCGAGAACTCTCCAGCGTCACAATAAAATTGCCGCTGAACACAACCATCATAAAGAGAGAGATTGCCAGAAGTAACTGTTTAAAAAGAGACACGGGCGATTCCTATTTATCCATCGGGAAGCCTTCTTCCCGCATTTTTGTGAAAACTTGCTGCCAGCGAGAAAGCCTCTTGCTGTCCCCAACGCGTTTATTGTTTTGATTGCCGGGAAGCCAAAGGCCGGTGTTGTTAAAGGAGTAGACAGGTAATAAATCCATGCGCTGCGTCGCAGGAGAAATAGTGCTGGTCAGACTGTCGAGAACCAAAGGAATCGCCTCAGGGGTGGCGTACCAGGTCAGCACCATGTGCGCGCGGTTTAAACGCAGGGCTTTAACATAGGTGATACGAAGTTTGTCTTCGGATACGCCCAACTGGCGGAGGGTGAAATATTTGGCGATCGCGTAGTCTTCACAATCTGCCTCACCTTTGCGCAGCGACTCGATAGGGGTTGCCCAGTAATCGACGTTATGCCAGACATCAATGTCTTCGGTATAGCGGATCTTCTCATTAAAAAATTGATTTACAGCGCGTAATTGCGTTTGCTCGTCAGCATTACGCAACTGGAGCAGAAGCTGTTGCCAGGCGCGGATTCGTTGCTGCGCTTCTGGTGTAGCCGGGCCATAAAGCGCATCGGACTTTTGTTGAATATTGGCAAAATCCCAGGCCGCGCGTAGCGAATGGACTGACAGCAATAGCAGCAGCGCCCCGGGGATTTTCCACAGGCGCAGCAGGCGATGGCGTAAGCAGCGGCGGATAATGTTCAATGGCTATGCTGACAACTGCCCGGAGACGGGTTTTTCAGCTTTTCGCAGGACCAGGGGGACAACCACTTTTTACGTAATTGCACGTTGGCCGGCGAAGCAAAAAAATCTTTCAGCGTACTGTTAACAAACGTCACAAACTGCGGATCGTTTTTCCTCATCATAATGGCATAGTGCATATCATTGCCGATGCTCTCAGAAGAGACGCTGAACAGTTCAGGTTGCTCGCTATGATTAATTAGCGGCCAGGCCAGAATATCATCAACAAAGAAAGCAGCAGATTCATTATGCGCCATCTTCTCAAATGCGCCCTTTATGGTGGTGCTGGTAATCGTTGAAATATTAAGGTGTTGCTCTCTGTTTGCTTTATTAAATTCCAGCAAATCTTTTGAGCTTCCGGTCAGACTCACCGTGCGACCTTTAAGATCGGCAATTGACTGTATATTATTTTTACGTAAAGAGATGATGCGCATCTTTGCGGTGTAATAGTTTTCAGAAAACGACACGCTGGAGGTCCGCTCCGGCGCATTGGTATTTACGCCACAGTCCATATCTATTTTACGCGAGTTTAATGCGGAGAAACGTTCGGAAAAATTCACGGGAATATAATGAATGGTTAAATTGTTGAGCTTCAGATACTGGCGCAACTTATCGGCAATCATGTTGCATACCGCGATGGTATAACCCGTGACTTTGCCATTGTGGTCAGTAAAAGAAAATGGCGGCAGCTGGCGATAACCCACGTTGAGCACGCTGCTGCTCTGAATATGATCGAGCGTCGCAGCGTTCTGTTGCGCCATCAGTGCGGGGGAGATGACGAGGCCTGCCAGTAAAAACAGCCATTGCGCCGTACGCTTCACCCTTGTCATCTCACGATTAATTATATTTTTCATAATCAAAACTGATCTTCTTTTTAGCAGACGTTAATGCTTTCAGGTTATCTGACATGGGAATGTTTAAATTAATGGCTTTCGGCGGAATCGGTGACTGAAACCATTTTTTGTACAGCGCAGTAAATTCGTTGCTGATCATCAGCGAAGAGAGCGTGTCATCAACAAATTCTTTAAATTCTTTATCGTGTAACGGTAGTAACAAGCCCGCCGGTAGCGGGGTGCTGAGCGCAATATCGGAAAGTTCATAGTCATCAGGATTAGGCGTTTGCGCGATCATCCCTTGGAGTAAAACCGTACTGGAGATCAGTGCAGAATACTCACCATTCTTCAGTTCATTGAAGGCGGTAATGTTGTTGGTATCGAGTTGAATATTAATATCCAGGTCATTGGCGGCATTCACTTTTTGCAGTTGCTCAACGTAAATCGTGCCGCTTTTTACCAGTACGCTATGTCCGGAAAGCTCTGCCAGATTGTCGTTGCTTTCATTTTTACGCATGACGAAGCGGGTGCTTGAAAAATAAAACGGCAGCGAGAACTCGCTAATGCTGTGGCGACTTTTCGAATAAAAAGCCGGGATACACATGATGTCAGCCATGTGATTTTTAATCAGGACAAACTGCGATGCCGAGTTAGCTTTTACCCACTCGACCTTCAGCTTTTTAAGCTGAAGTTTTGTCTTGAGCGCGCTGACGATATTGTTGCAAATATCAATGGAATAGCCTGCAGGTACGTTGCCATTCTGCCATGAGAAAGGAAACGCATCATCCTGATAACCAAGGGTAATACTTTTCTTGCTGGCGATCTGCTCCAGCGTGTGTATCGGCAGGGGAGAGCCTGCTAAGCATGGCGTTGCTAACGCTATTAACAGGGCAAAAACCGTCAACATGCGCTTTACCGGGTGAAAGAAGTCAGACATTGCACAGTCCTTCTTCAATGACCTCTTTGGCAAATGCGGAAAGCACTTCACGCTCGCGCAGCGGATAGCTAAAGAAATAGCCCTGGACATTCTGGCACTCAATGTCGCGCAGAATGTCACGCTGCTGCGCGGTTTCTACTCCTTCAGCGGTGACCGACATATTGTACTTATGGGCAAACTGAATCAGCATCACAATCAAATACTGACTGGCATTATCTTGCTGAAGCTTGTCGACCAGCGTGCGCGCAATCTTGATGCGAGTGAAAGGATAGATCAGCAGATAATCCAGTGCCGCGTAGCCGGTGCCTAAATCATCCATCGCGATTTCAATGCCCAGAGAGCGAATCTCTTGCAGCACGGGTAAGGCAATCGACTTATCCAGCTTTTCGGATTCAGTAATTTCTATTTCAAGGCGCTCGGCTGAAAGTTGACTGATGCGTAACGCATCTTTGATAACGTCAACCAGCCCCGGACTGTGCAGCTGGTAGGCCGAGATATTGACGGCTACCCTGATACGTTCCGGCCATTTGGCAGCGGCTTCACAGGACTGACGAATAATCCATTCGCCCAAACGGACAATCAGACCGGAGTTCTCGGCGATGTTGATAAAATAATCAGGGTAAATCAGACCCTTGGTGGGATGATTCCAGCGTATCAGCGATTCGTAGCCATACACGCTTTCATCTTCCAGATTGATGATTGGCTGGTAATGAAGCTCGAATTCCTTGTTATCAATACCATCGATGATTTCCTGATTAATAAATAGGCTGTGGGTATGCTTCATCACCATGCCGTCTTCGAAGAAATGGAAGCAACCACGGCCATGATGTTTTGAGGCGTACATGGCAAGGTCGGCATTGATCATCAACGTCGAGGTATTATTGCCCTGATACGGCGCGGTGGTGATACCGATACTGCAGCTGATGGAAAAAGTATGCGTGCTCCAGGTAAACGGGGTGCTCAGCGCACGAATAATTCGCTTCGCCAGCCGATTCGCTTCTTTGATTGCGTTATCGCTGACATGTTGCAGAATGGCGAATTCATCACCGCCCAGACGCGCTGCGATATCGTTAGGTCCCAGCAAGAGCTGCAGGCGCTGGGCAACGCTGATTAACAGCTCATCGCCCGCTTTATGACCAAAGGTGTCGTTTACTGGTTTGAAGTTGTCGAGGTCAATCAACAGCAGGTTAAATGGTTTTTCGTCCTGATGGATTTCACTGACGCGTTTATCTAACGCCTGGCCAAACGAAACGCGGTTGGGCAATCCGGTCAGTGAATCATGATGGGCCATATGCTCCATCTTTTGCGACATTTCATGCATTCGTTGCAGATAGCCGCGTTCTTTCATGGCGACGCGCAATTTTTCAATCGCCCCGGCTAGATGTCCAATCTCATCGTCCTGATCAAGATAGGGTGTTATACAGTCCGTCTCTTCATGGGCGATGCGGGTAAGGGAGTTAATCAGCAGCGGAACCGGACGGAATAAACGGCGCATAAACATCGTGACCAGTGCCAGCGTTACCAGCAAAATCAGGACAAAAATGATACTGCTTTTTTTCAGCATCGCATCGTAGGTGGCGTAGAGATCGCTTTTTTTTCCAATGCTGCTAATCAGGCTACCGAGGATCTCACCTGAAGGCGTCAGAATAGGAACGGCGCTGATAAAGCACTCTTCGCCATTAATTTGGGCGAAGCCAACATAGTAGTTACCCAGCACATCGCGCGGCAGACGACCGGGGAAAGAGATGATCCCATCACCCTCTTCTGACTTGTTGTTGATGCCAACAAACCCTTTCTCCGGCGTATACAGAAACAACCAGGTGGGGCTATGGGTCTGTACTGATGCCAGTGCCAGAACGTCAACCGGGTTATAACCGGTTTGCATAATAGAGTCGGTGTCACCAATCTGTCTGTCGGAGACAATGCGGGATATCTGCCCTGCATCGCTGGTTTCGACCGAAACGGTGGTATACACGTTGCGGATGATGTAGGTCATAATCTGTGCATTCGCCTCAGCCCGTTGCACCCACTGCTGATAAGAAAAGTTATCTATCAGGCTCCAGTTGGTAAACGCGCCAGCACTAAACGCAATAACGATACCCGCCAGCAAGAATTGCGTTATTTTGCCAGTGATTGAATGTTGCCACCCTTTTATTGCTTTAAGGGAAAACAGAGACTTTGCCACGGATTATGTTAATTCCTGAAAAGATTATTCGGTGCTAAAATTAATTTCTGTTATTACTTGATGGAATATTATTGTTGCAAATAAGTAGATGAAAGATGTGAAACGTAATGACGTAACAAATAACTAACATTGAACCATGGCGAGTAATGACAAAAATAACGGTATGCGAATATAGATAACGCTGCTCTTTTCGTCAATAGGAAAAAATGTACATAAAAATACATTTTCTGAATGCCCCTTTCAGGATATTAATGTTGACATTCATGGTGCTTGAGAAGATTTTTTATACGTACTGGTTGGAGGTGTTGGTAAACTGACAAAGGTTGTTTGTTTTTTGCGAAACATCAATGAATTAGCGGTTTTTCGGACAGGCGTTTTAGTGATTTCATCCCCACAGGATGTCCATTTTTGTCTATAAATGGGTATTTATTTCCTGATTTGATATGAATAATATGCTCTCTTCATTATAGAACCTTATTTTATTTTCTCAGTGCGCGGTCAATGTTGACAATTTTGCTATGGTTCATCGGCTGACCCAAAAGGATTTGTTTGTGACATTCGAGTCTGGATTAAAGTCCTATTGGTATAGTGCATAGCGGATAAATTGATTTGGACGCAATAATAAATTCAAACACGATAAAAAACATTCGGGAATGGTGCCTGCCACTTGTCTTACCTGGCCTTTTTTACCCGCTGGCACAATATCTTAACGGTTACAGCGTTCTCAATAATACTATTTTAACAGTTTACGATCTCAAGCTAGCCGTATTTTCTGCCGCATTGGTCTTGTTTGGTTTTCGGGTGTTGCCGGGATTTCTTCTGTTCCTGACGGTCATGTTTGTGGTCGGTCCGCAAAATGAACGGGTAGATGCGTTGTGCCTGATCATCGCGTCGACCTTAAGTTATGCAGCGTACCGCAAATTCACCGGCAGACGCAGCTGCGTTAGCTTTGGTCGCATCAAAATTAGCTTTAATCGCCTGGTTTGGCTTTGTGGCTATAACGTCCTGCTGTATCTGGTGTTCAGCAAACTCTTTGCAATGTTTGTCGCCCACGGACAACGCCCCGATGTGGATAACATTCCGGCGTTGAGTCTGGGCATGCTGGTACGTATTCAGGGGATCATCAACGGTTGCCTGACGGGGATCCCTTTATTTTACAAGATTTACCGCATCATTCGTCGACCGTCTTTCCTGTTGACCTTTCTGCGGGCCATTGCCGAACAGTGTAAAGGCAATATCGGCGTCTACGGCGTTGTGTCTTGGTTCATCTTGCTGTTTTTTCTGATGTTTTTCTTAACATCACCGGATAATTTGGATGTTTTTTTCTCTATCTATAGCCTGATCCTGTTATTCCCGTTGATGTTATGGGGAGCAATCAAGATTGGCCACTTGTTCACAATGCTGGTGTGGACGATCGTATTAATCATCTTAGGCAAACATAACGACAGCTATATCGCCAGCGATGTTAACTTCATGCTGCATCAGGCGCTGGTTTCGACGTTGATCTTTGTCTTTTCACTTACCATTGTGATCATGGGGGTACTGGCAAAATTTACCCGTCAGCGCTTTAACCAGGCGCTGCTGCTGGGGCTGACTGACCCGATGACAGGCATGGCAAATTTACGGGCGCTGAAGACGGAGCTATTTACCACTGAACGCGCGACCGTATGTCTGATACAGATCCCTGAGCTGGAGCTTTTTTCGCGTCGCTATGGTTTTCATTTCCGCGCCCGCTACCAGAAGATCCTTGCTGAGCATTTGCGCAGACATCTGGTGAAAAGCGAGAAAGTCTATTACCACGCGGGTTATGATCTGCTCATCCGGCTGGAAAATGGCACCTGGGAGCGGCTATGCGATCTGTATCAGGCCGCCAACAGTTTTCGTCTCTTTTACAACAACCATCGATTGGGTTTTCGCAGTGGTTTGGGCTATTGCCTGATTAACGATCTGAGTGATGACATTTATCAGCTGGTGGGGAAACTGGGCATGGTGGCGGGTTTATCACTCACCAACGGCAGGCCGGAAAACCTTGAGGCGCAGCATAGCCGGATCCTTGGCAACCACATTGTTGATAAAACAGAAATTCGCACTGCGCTGCAAAATGCGCTGGATAACAATGCGTTTGTCCTGATGGCACAGCCAATAGTTAGTACCCACGGTGAAGCGCCGTATCATGAAATATTGATCCGTATGCTTAATGAACGGGGTGAATTTATTCCACCGAACAGTTTCCTGCCGGTTGCTCATGATGCGGGGCTGGCACCGGATATCGATCTCTGGGTTATCGAAAATACCCTCAAATTTATGCGTAACCACCCGCAGCATTGTTTTTCTATTAACCTGGCACCGGTGACGGTATGTCGTTCAAATATTGTCATGAAGATCACCCAACTCCTGCACGACTACGCGGTGGAGCCACAGCGGATTATTTTTGAAATAACGGAAGCAGATACGTTATCAGACAAAGAACAAACCGTGGAAACGCTACGTTTAATACGTCAGCTGGGATGTCGGGTGGCAATTGATGACTTTGGCACCGGGTTTGCGAGTCATGCGCGCTTGATGAACATCGAAGCAGATATCCTGAAAATAGATGGCTCGTTTATTCGACGGATCACCGAAAGTGAAATTAGTTACTACATCGTTGAGTCATTTTGCCGCGTTGCTGAAATGAAAAAAATGCAGGTGGTCGCTGAATTTGTCGAGAACGCCACTATTCAGGCCTGTCTGGAAAAAATGAATGTGGGCTGGTTACAGGGATATCACATTGGCAAACCTACGCCGCTGTTCACGCTCGAATCACAGGGCGCTAGCTCCTGATGACCAAAAAAAGAGTAATTTCTTCTCAGGTAGAGAATAAAAATCATGAGTGACATTATTAAAGTAAAAAATCGAACGGCGAATACCACTAGTGAGGGACCGCGCGCTCGACTATTGTCCTGGCTGCACAACATCCATCCCGGTGTGGCGATGAAGCTCGGTATGATTTTGGTTGTTTGTATCGCAACGTTGCTGATTGGCGCCTCTTTTATATTATCGTCTTATCTTTCCAGAGAATTGCAGGTCAATGCGCTGGAGATGATTAAAACCAACACGCGGATATTCCACAACAGTATTTCTAACGAGTTTCAGCGTGTGACTCGCGATGCGGAACATTACAGCAATGTTTATATTAATAATTATCAAAACGTTGCCAATAAACCGCTGCGTTATATGGACTCTACTGAATTAAAAGCGGTGCTGAGCAACCCGAATACCAACTCACATTTCACCGAATTAACCAGCGTATTTGCCAGTACGTTTATTCTGCAAGGCGAGCAATTTGTACGTGTCAGCAGTACGTTACTGGCGAGTTCAGGCAATACGGCAACAGCAACAGCACTAGGGCATGATAATCCGGCGTTGCCGCTGCTTTTGAAAAATAAACCCTTTTCCGGTGTGGTCACACTGTTCGGTAAACAGTTTATTAGTCACTACGAACCGATTGCTGACAAATATGGTCAGGTGGTGGGGGCCGTCGCGGTGGGTTTCGACGTCAAACAGAGTTTGCAACCGATCATTCAGCGTTTGTTGAATGTGCATATTGGTAAAGATGGCTACGCCTACGTGCTGGATGCCGGATTTGAACCCGGTCGTATGTTGGTCCATCCCTCGTTGAGCAACCAGCAGGCAATTAATATTACCGATGCCAATGGTTTTAAGCTGTTTGCCGACATGCTCGAACACAAGAATGGCATCACTTACTACAACTGGGTGAGCGGTTATGGCGCATTGCCGAAGACCAAAGTTGCCGTTTATGAATACGTTGAAGGGATTAACTGGATAATCGCCACCACCAACTATGTTGATGATGTCGCCAAGAGCAGCAATCTGGTGCGTAACGGTCTGCTGCTGTTCACCGCGCTGCTGCTGCCCATCATTTTACTGCTGATTGCTGTGGCCAGTCGTTTCCTGATCTCGCGGCGATTAAACCGTGTCCTGGGGATTGCACAAACCATTGCCGAAGGTGACTTAACGGTAGATGTTCAGGTCGATCACCACGATGAGATAGGCGAACTGCTGAGCGCGGTGGAGATGATGCGTCAGCGTCTGCACTCGTTGGTAGGCGGTATGGTTTCTCATGCAAATTCGGTACATCAGGCATCTTTGCATATTACCGAAGCGGTCGATGGGCAGGCATCAACCAGCGTGGAAACCTCATCTTCAGTAGCTGAAATTACCTCCACCATGGAAGAGCTGTCTGCCTCATCGACACAGATAGCCGAACACTCACGGGCGGTTGTGGATATTGCCAACCAGACGCTCGAGGACTGCAATAAAGGCTCCGAGTCGATGTCGCAATTGCTGATGCGTATGACGGATATTGATACCGACAATCAGCAAAACATGCGTGAAATCATGATGCTCGGTAATAAGTCGACGGAAATCAGTCGCGTGATGGTGATCATTAACAGCGTCGCGGATCAGACGAAACTTATCGCCTTTAACGCAGCGCTCGAAGCTGCCAGCGCCGGGGAAGCCGGTAAGCGTTTCTCGGTTGTGGCGGCTGAAATCCGTCGTCTGGCGGATTCGGTGACGGAATCGACGGTTGAAATTGAAAATAAGATCAGCGAGATCCAAAACGCGATTAATCGTCTGGTGCTGAACGCGGAAAAAGGTGGCGAGAGCATTAAAGCGGGCGCAATTGCCTGTAAAGTCAGCGCCGAACACCTGAACGATATTGTTGTGACTGCCGAGCAAACCTCGACGGCAGCGCTGCAAATATCGCTATCAACACAGCAACAGAAAACGGCGAGTAATCAGGTGGTGATGGCGCTGCGTGAGATCGTTGTTGCCAGTAACTATACCTCGCAATCTATCAAAGACATTCTGGTTGTCAGTCAGGATATGACACAACTGTCGAAAGCGCTGAAAGAGGCTTCGTCCTCATTCACACTGACGGAAACAGATGCATGAATAGCAGCAACATTCGGGTGCTGATCCTCGACCTGGGCAGCGCATCGCGTAATGAGCTGGTCAGGCAACTGGAGGATCACCCGCACATTAAGGTGGTGGGGCAAGTAGCCCATCGCAGGCAGGCGATCCGACTGTTGCAACAGCTGATGCCTGACCTGCTGATTCTGACGCTGGATATTTCGAGCGTCGATAACGTCGAGATCGTGGAAACGATCATGGCAACCAGCGCAATCCCGATCCTTGTCATGAGATTTTGTCCAGAGAATCAATGGGATGATGACTACATTTCCCGTGGTGCGTTGGCGGTGTTGCACCATAGCAGTGATTCACCACTCTCAACGGATGCTTTGCATCGTAAAGTAGAATTATTGGTCGGTGTGAAAGTTATTCGACATATCAAGGGATTACGCTATCCAGGCGAACCGGTAATCCCCACTGCACGACCGATGATAGACGTTGTAAAAACGCCACAGGACTGGCCCTTTGTGCTGGCGATTGCCTGTTCGACGGGCGGGCCGCAGGCGCTCAGTAAGCTGTTGCAGGATCTACCCGGTACGTTCCCGTGCCCGGTACTTATTGCCCAACATATTGCCGATGGCTTCGCGAAAAATATGGTGCATTGGCTGGATAGCGTGACCGATCTGAAGGTGCGACTGGCGCAGGAGGACGATCGGGTGGAAGCGGGGTATGTGTATATATTGCCGCCGGAGCAGCACCTGATCGTCAAAAGCAACCAGCGTTTAGCGGCGATCCCAAGACAGGAAAGCGACGTTTACCATCCCAGTTGCAACCTGTTGCTGGAGTCGGTGGCTGAGGTGTTTCGCGAAAAAGCCGTCGGACTGATTATGACCGGCATGGGCAGCGATGGCTGCCGCGGCATTGAGCTTATTGTCCGCCGTGGCGGAACAACGCTGGCGCAGGACGAAGAAAGTTCGGTGGTATTCGGTATGAATAAGAACGCGATCGACAAGCAACTAATACACCGCACGATCCCTCTGGATGGTCTTGCTGCGGTACTGCTTTCGATGGCTTGCCACGGGCATGTTGAGAGTAAATTGCCATGATCCCTAATCTTCCTGACTATGCGCGCCTGATCAAAGAGCGGGTCGGTTTGCATTTCGATAACGCCATGGAAGCATTGCTGAAAACGGCGCTGGGTCGGCGAATGGCCGAGCGAAAAATCAATGATTACTATGAATACTATGAACAACTGCGTAGCTCGCAGAATGAGTTTGATAGTTTCATCACGCTGATTACGATTAACGAAACCTATTTTTTCCGTGAAAGCGATACGCTGGATTTAATCTGCGATAAATGGATCCCGCGTCTGTTGCAACAGCGCAGCGGCCCGGTGCGTATTCTGAGTGCCGGATGCTCTTCCGGAGAGGAAGCCTACTCGTTGGCGATCAAGCTGCATGAGAAATACCTCGGCGGGATGGCCCAGCGCATCGAAATTTACGGCTGTGATATTGACCCGGCAATCCTGGCAAAAGCCCGCAACGCCTGCTATTCAAGCTACTCGTTTCGTGGCGTCGACCCGAGTATTCAGCAACGCTACTTCACCCGCTCGGGAAACCTCTACCGGCTGCATGATGAGATCCGTGAGAAGGTCTCCTTCCATCGCACCAACATTATAAAAGAACAGTTACTGCCGGAAGTGGACATCATTTTGCTGCGCAATGTGTCCATCTATTTTGATACGCCAACGCGTCGCGAGCTGCACAGTAATTTGCTGAAGATGTTGCAACCGCAGGGAGCCTTATTTTTTGGCAATGCGGAAACGCTGGCTAACAATTTCGACATTCTGAAGCTGGAGCAGGAAGAGGGGATTTTCTATTTTTGCCACCATAGTGAAGCGGCAAGGGTTGTGCCTGTCCCCAGAGTTGCGGTGCGCATTCCGCAGTCGAGAGCGGTGGTTGAACAGGTTCCTCTGGTGCCCACGGCGCAGCAGAGTAATGACTGGCTGAAGAAAGCACGCGCCAGCCTCGATGAAAAATGTTTTTCTGAAGCTGAAAAGTGTATCGCCTGTGTATTACGTGACGATCCCCGTAATCAGGATGCGCTGCTGATCCAGGGCGTTATTGCCCTCGAGCAGCGTGAATTTTCTCAAACAGCCGGAAACGCACAGCAGATCCTCGCCCAGGATGAGTGGTCGGCAGAGGCCAAAATGCTGCTCGGCCTGGCGATGATGTGGCAACACCAGACCCAGCAGGCCATCGCCTGGTTCAAGCAGGTGGTTTATCAGGAACCCGGCTACTGGCCTGCACACTATTATCTGGCTGAAATGTACCGGCAAAGCGAGTTATACCAGCCTGCTCAACGGACTTATCGTGTGGTGATGCAGTTACTGAACGACGAGATAAACAATCCGTCATCGGTTTGTCGTCTGCGTTTGCCAATGGTATTTCCTGGCAATACGTTTCGTTTCCTGTGTGAACATCAACTGGCGCAATTCGCCCATCAAAGTGGCTAATAAGAGCGATTATGGCTATCGATCTGAAAAAATTCGTTCTGCGCTTTATTGATGAAGGGAGAGGTCATTTGCAGACGATCAGCGAAGGGGCGTTTCTCCTCTCCGCTGATGAACATACCGACGCCTGGATAGGTGAGATGTTTCGCGCTGCGCATACCCTGAAAGGGGGCGCGCGGATGCTGAAGCTGCAAAGCATTGCCGATGTCACGCATCATCTTGAAGATGTATTGAGTGAACTACGTGATAACAAACTGACGCCGGACAGGGCGCTGGGCAATCTGATCCATGAGTCTGTGGAGTACCTTTCTGGCCAGCTTACCCAGCTTTTTGTCAGCGAAGGGGATAATCAGTTGCCACCGGCGGATACCGGGCTGTGCGAACGCCTTGCCCGCGCCAGTCGGGGAGAGGATATCACGCTGGCTGTCGAAACTGCCGGGGTAACAGAAAAACCGGTAGTCCCTGCGCCCGCGACGCCAGCCAGCATGGATGCCGGTATTAAGCAGGCGGATTTCGTTCGGGTAAAGCTGAATAAGCTCGATGGCCTGATCGACATTCTGGGGGAGGTGCTCGCCGGACACGATCGCCTGGAACAGCAGATACAAAACCTGAGCCAACTGGTACCACGGTTACCGGGATTAAGCGCTGAACAGCTTCGCCAGCAGATCCACGACTTTAGCGCCCAGTTAAAAGAAAGCGTTCAGCTCCAGCATTTGCAGATGTTTGAGCTATACGATGTGGCGGCGCGGATCCGTATGCTGCCACTTTCAACGTTGTTTGAACCCATTTCACTGCAGGTCAGCGAACTGGCTTCCACACTGAACAAGCAGGTGGTGTGCCGCTTTGTTGGCGGAGAAGTGGAAATCGACCGCCAGCTCATTGATCGGCTTTCGGAGTCGCTGACGCATCTACTGCGTAATGCCGTCGATCACGGGATTGGTGAGATCGACGAACGTCTGGCGCTCGGTAAATCCACTCGCGGCACGATTACCATCACTACTCAGCAGGACGGCAGCGGGATATTACTGCGTATCGAAGATGATGGCCGTGGTCTGAACTATGAGGCCATCAGCGCGAAGGCGGTCAGTAAAGGTCTGGTTCCTGCTTCAATGGCCGGGCAGCTCTCCGAGCAGGAATGTAATGAGCTGATTTTTCATCCCGGCTTTTCGACCAGCAAGATCGTCTCCGAGCTTTCTGGTCGCGGCGTTGGTCTTGATGTGGTGCGCAAAACGGTGGTGACAGACCTGCAAGGCGATTTGCAGGTTTATAGCCGCCCGGGAGTCGGAACCAGCTTTAACCTGCGGTTGCCTGTTTCGTTAACCATGATGCGGATTCTGCAATTTGAAGAGCAGGGACACCTGTTTGGACTGGCTGCGCAGTATGTGGTTGAGGTGGTGGAATGCACTGCTCAGGGGATCAGCGATATCGCCGGACGTCCTGCCATTATCTTACATAACGAGTTTATCCCGGTGGTTTGCGTAGGCAGCTTGCTGGGCATTCATGAACGCCAGAGCAGCTTTTCAACGCCTGGACAGCGATTAATCGTGGTGCAGAACCAGTACAGCAAAATGGCGCTGCAAGTGGATAAGCTCCTCGATGAACGCAAGATGATGATCAAACCGTTACCGAAGCATATGCAACAGCAGTCGCTGGTCTCCGGGATGGTACAAACACCGGATAACCAACTGGTCAGCATCCTGCACGTTCCTGCGCTGATGGCGATGGCGCAACAATCACGGCAAACCAGTACAACAGCGCCCGCCACGAGCGTAACGCAGGATGCCTGGCATGTGCTGGTGGTCGATGACTCACTGAATACCCGTGAGATAGAAAAGAACGTGCTGGAAGCGCACGGCTATCAGGTGACTCTGGCAGAAGACGGGCTGTCGGGGCTGCAAAAAGCGAAACTGACCCAGTTTGATGCCGTACTGACGGATGTCGAAATGCCGTTTATGGATGGTTTTACCTTCACCAAATCGTTGCGTGGGGAGAAAAACTACCAGCATACGCCAATCATCATCGTGACGTCCCGCGCGAAGGAAGAGGACCGGCGACGGGGGATTCAGGTGGGCGCGGATGCCTACATCGCCAAGGGCGATTTCGAGCAGGACAGTTTGATAAAAACATTAAAAATGCTTTTGTGCTGATGGCGCAAAATCGAGAGAGAAAATGCGAATTTTATTAGTTGATGATGATCTTTTTGCGGCTGAACTGGCATCCATATTTTTGCAAATGGACGGCTACGATGTGGTGATTGTGGAAAGCGCGATTTCCGCCCTGGCATGCCTGGATTCGGATAACAACATCGACCTGGTGATTAGCGATCTGCATATGCCAGAGATCAGTGGGTTGGATTTGCTGGCGCTGTTACGCGCTCAGGATTGGGCTAAGCCTTTTATTTTACTGAGTGCCAATGAAGTAACGGGCAGCGACGCTCTGTACGACCGTTGGGTGAAAAAAGATGAAAACCTCGCGGAAAATCTGGGGGCTGCTGTCAATGCGCTACTGCAACCATCTGCGATTAACTGAATAAGCCTACGTGTCTGATGAAACAAGAAAATAAGCATATAGCGATGGCGGCAGCGCAGGAAAAAATAGCGCGTTTGCGGCAGGGGTTTCTACGCCGAATTCCCGACATGCTGGCACAAGCGGAAAGATTACTCGTTCAGTTAGTCGCTGAGCCCAGTGAAGCCTGTCGTAAACAGCTACATATCCTGCTGCACAGTATTCACGGTTCGGCAGGGTCCTTTGGCTTTAGCCCGCTGGCGAATGCCTCAGCAGAAGGTGAGCGTTTACTAACGGAGCCGGAAACAGAACAAAGCACATTGCATTACGATGAGCTTCGGCGAATCATCAGGTGGTTGTACACCCTGACCCAGGAGCAGCTCAATCTTGAACATCGTATCAGCGATACGGAGTTCACATTACCGATCACCGCGCAGCGCCCGGAAGAGGGATATGTTCGGCGGGCCAATAAGCCTATCTACCTGTGTGATGATGATATTGACCAGGTCGAGCTTCTCGCGACCCAACTGCGCTGTTTTGGTTTTACCTGCCATGTGTTCGCGAACACGCAGGATTTCACTCAGGCCGTATTGTCGCAACCGCCCGCCGTGGTGATTATGGATGTTAGCTTTCCGGACAACGCCTACGGTGGACCGCTGGCGATGTCGGATCTGAAACAAAAAGTGGGCAAACCTTTCCCGGTGCTGTTCCTCTCGTGTCATAGCGATTTCAATGCCCGCGTCAACGCCATCAAATCTGGCTGCGATGGCTACTACGTAAAACCTGCGTCTATCACCGATTTAGTCCAGGAACTTCATCGCCTGACTCAACCGTCGCTGAAAAAGCCTTACCAGGTATTGTTGATCGATGACGAACCGGCGGTGGCGGAATACAACGCGGAGATGCTGCGCTTGGCGGGCATGGAAGTGCATGTGCTGGAAAAACCTCACTATCTACTGCATGTACTGAATGCGCAGCCGATCGATCTGGTGTTGATGGATTACCACATGCCGGAGTTCAGCGGTGAGGAACTGACAAAACTGATTCGCCAAATACCGCAGCATATTGGCCTGCCTATCGCCTATCTCTCCAGTGAGACCAACAAGCATGCGCAGTTGGGAGCAATGAGCATCGGCGCGGAGGATTTTATCCTCAAACAGAGCGACCCTGAGGAGCTGATCCGCGCCGTATCGATTCGCGCGGAAAGAATGCGCGTCCTGCGTGCCCGTATGTCGCAGGACAGTCTGAGCGGGTTATATAACCACTCAACGACCACCCATTTTCTCAAAAGCGCGATTGCCGAGTCGAACTACAGCGGCAACCCGTTTTGTATGGTGATGGTGGACCTGGATCGCTTTAAAAGTATTAACGATACCTACGGTCATGCGGTCGGTGACCAGGTAATTGTCGGTATTTCGCAGTTGTTCTCCCATCGATTACGCAGCACTGATATCGTTGGCCGTTACGGTGGTGAAGAGTTTGTCATCATTATGCCCAACACCAGCAGTGACAAGGCTGCGCGCGTGGTCGAACGATTGCGCAGGGATTACGAGCAGGTCACGTTTTCCGTTAACGACGCCAGTTTTCACAGTACCTTCAGCGCGGGCATTGCCCAGTGGCAGTTTGGCGATCGGATTGAAACGCTGCGCGAGCGTGCCGATCAGGCGCTGTATGCCGCGAAGCAAAATGGCCGTAACACTTTCTGCATTGCCGAGTAAAAGGAGTCAATATGAGCCAACAGCTGGAGCAGATGCTTGCGCTGAACCATGGTGAAAAACCGGAGTGTGAAAACGTTGATGAACCCCAGCGCACGCTGGTGTTATTTCAACTGGCGGGTAAAAATTTTGCCTTCTATGGGGCGCAAATTAAAGAGATCCTTGCTGAGCGCCCGATCTCCTGGGTTCCCTGTTGTGCGCCAATGCTTGAAGGGGTCATCAACTATCGTGGACGGGTGGAATCGGTGATGAGACTGGACAGCCTGATCGATAAACCTACCGTTAATTCGGCAGGTAAGCGCACTATTCTGATTGGATGCGCCGAGAAAATGCAAAGTGGGATCCTGATAGATAAATTGATTGATGTGTTGGAAGTCGCCGAAAGCCAAATTCATTTGCCAGGAGATTCGTTGCCCCCGGCGTTACAAAGCATCGCTGTGGGGGTGGTTAACGTGATGGAAACCTGGTACACGCTGCTCGATCTGAATCTGGTCTTTGAGCGTTATCAGGAGACCAGCGGTTATGACGGCTCCCACTAATTTGGCGGCGGTACGTATTACTTTGGGAGCGCTAACGTTGTATATACCGGCAAACCAGGTTGGTGTGTGCTCGTTAGTGACTCAGGTTGTGCCTGAAATCCCCCGATTTAGCCAGTGGCTGGGGATTGCGGATGAGCCGCAGGAGGGATGGCATTTGCATTTGCGCGTCCCTGACAGTGGCGTTGAAACCGGCTGGTACCTATGGGGACAACTTGAGAATGTGATGCTCTCCGGCGACATTATTTTTGCCGTACCTCCGCTTCTGGCGCGTAACTGTCATCTACCTGCGCTTCGTGCCCTGGTGGGCCGCGAGGCGTTTAGCCCGCTATTAAGCTGGCGCTGACACGCTGCGGGAGCTTTAACGGTCCCGCAGCATGAGAAGGCTGGGAGTGCTATATCCCGTTACTGGATATAAGCATCAACAGCCCGACTGACCAGCTTAGTCATAAAGTTGTCAATCTTATCAATGGTCTGCTTGTCCTGAAGATCGTAGGTTTTTGCTACGTCATCCAGGTTTTCATAACCGACCCAAACTCGCCCGATCTTATCCTGCCATACGGAGACACGTAACGGCAGATCCAGCGCGACACCCTGTTTATCCTGCATCAGTTTTGTGCCGACTTTAGGGTTACCAAATACCAGGACTTTCGTTGGCCTCAGGTTCATTCCCGCGCCCTCGGCATTTTTCTCGTGATCAATTTCAGTGAATACCGGAACGCCTTCGCTTTTCAGAATGGCTTTCAGTCGGGAGACCGTTTCATCGACAGAGAATTTACTTTCCTGGTTTTTGATCTTCTCTGAATTTAACCCAGAACCCAGCCCGATTTTATAGGCTTCAGCGATATCACGAGCCACCTGAGTCATGTCTACGCCTTCTTTGTTGGTCAGCATTGTCACGCAAACCAGTTCATCACCGGCGGTAAAACGACTCAGATAGGCACTAAATCCACCTGTGGTTCCTTTGATTTCCAGAAAACCAGGATGGCGGGTAAATTCCCAGCCTGCCATGGCAGGCACGACTTTGCCATTTTTCAGTTTTGCCGGGCTATAGATAATGTCGCGCAGCTTTTTGTCTTTAACCAGCGTGCTGCCGGCAAGACCGATATCCCACTTACTGATGTCTTCCGCTGACGACCACAGACCACCATAGGCGTACAGATTATCAGTGGCGATCGCGCTGACAGGCGCCAGTTTGTCACCCGCTGCGACGTAACCTGTTGCAGGCTCAACAGGGTTGATCCAGTCAATTTCTGACTTAAATTTCGAATGCTGATTATGTTGCTTATCAGGCGTCGGGCGATCAAGGAATGCTTTCGTTGGCATGTCTTTTGCGAACATGGTGCTTTGCAGACCTAACGGCGCAATTTGGTATTTGTTGACGAAGTCCACGTAACTCATTCCGCTGACTTTCTCGATAGCCATACCTAGCAGGATAAAGTCAGTTGCGCTGGAGTTGATATCCGTGCCGTTTTTAAATTCGAGCGGTTTATCTTTAACAAGATCAACCAGCTGCGCAGGTGTATATTTTTGCTCTTGTTTATAGCCGAAAGATCTGAAATCAGGGATCCCGGATGAGTGCTGCATTAATTCCAGAATCGTAATGTTATGCCAGCTTTCCGGTAGGCCAGGCAAATAAACACTCACAGGAGTATTCAGATCCAATTTGCCTTGCTCTACAAGTTGCATTACTGCGACTGCAGTAAAAGCTTGCGTGATAGGGCCAATTCCCCACATGGTTTTGGTGGAAGCAAGCTCATCATTGGCTGCTGTTGCCAGACCGTATCCCGCTGAGCGCGGAATATAAGGCGCCTGAACAATCGCCATGGATAAACCCGGCAGATTATTTTTCGCCATTACCTCGGCAATGATCTGATCGATATATTTGCCGTTGACCTTTAATTGTGGATCACCACGGTTAACTAAGTAAGTTGTCTCATTTGTATTGGCAGCGGCCAATACCTGAGTAGCTGAAACTGACATGGAAAGTAAAATACATGCCGAAATAACCTTTAACTTAAGATTCATGGAAAAGCTCCGCGCTTAATGAAATTTATTTTGATGGCTAATGGATAAGCGATGTTGTACATACAATTACCCTCGGTAACCGTACTCATAGCTATTACTTAGCTGCTGCCTTTACCTTTTCAACCGTGGTGTCGGTGTCCCATAAATCATTGGCAATGATGCGGTAGTTGGTTAGAGCGGCGAGATAACCGTCACCTTCCGGAATGCGCGGACCCGCTGTCGCATCTTTAACGACGACAACTTCAAAACCTTGCTCAATCAATTCACGCATATGGGATTCAATACACAGATTGGCAGCCATACCGGCGAGAATGACCTGTGAGACACCGCGTTTTCTTAATTGCAGTACCAGGTCGTTGGTTTCTGGTCCGAAAATCTTATGCGGTGAGGCAATGACCGTTTCGCCATCATAAATATATGGCTTAAACTGCGGTAAAAAGTCTGCGCCGGAATTTTCAAAATTTTCCATTGTCAGTGGACCTTTACGATTGAACATTCCAGTGCCGTGCATAAATGTTTCTCCCGGTGCGGTAGATTGCCATTTATGGTCGTGCGGAAAGTAATAATGCGGAGAGACAAAAACAGGCATTTGTGCTTCTTTTGCCATTTTGAACAACGTCTCGAGATTTTCTACGGTATTATTTTCAATAATGCTGTCTTTGAAAACCTCCCAGCCAATACCCTGAGGACTTAAAAAATCGATCTGTGGATCGACTACCACCAACGCAGCTTCCTTATTATTAAGTGTTATACCTTTGCGTGGTAAGCCATAGGCCTCTGGTTCAGAATAGATTTCTGACATGCTCATCTTGCTCATAAAATTTACCTGTATTTTTATCTAATGTGATAGTGACTATCTGATTATTAAATAGCGCTGGTAAATATGGCATGGTTTCAGAACGGGGCATTTGTTCAGGACGCTGGGAATATTGTCATTACGTATTCTAAAAACGATAGCGGGCATATCACTGCCCACTCCATCAGAGGTCGTATTGCTGGCGTCGCCGTTCTAAACGACGATCGCGCAGGGTGGAATAAATAAAGGTCATCACAAACAGTAGCGAAAATAGTACGACGATGGTGGGGGCCGGTGCACTGTCGATGAAAAAAGACAGGTACACGCCCATAAACGAGGTAACGACCGACATAATCACCGCCAGCCACAAGGCGTGGGAAAATTTCCGCGTCATTAAAATCGCAATGGCGCCAGGCGCAATCAGTAAGGAGATCGACAAAATAATCCCTACTGATTTTAGCGTGGCGACAATCGTCAGGGCGATCATGCACAGCAGGCCGTAATGTAGCAGCGCAGTGTTAAGCCCACTGGCCTTTGCCTGATGCGGGTCGAACGCATGCAGCAGCAGATCTTTCCACTTAAGCCCAATAATAAGCGCTATCCCAAGCGTAATAACCGCGGTTTGTATGATGTCGCTGAACGATACGCCCAGCATGTCGCCGAACAGAATATGATCGAGATGGACCTCTGACTGGATAGAGACGTACAGCACCAGTCCTGCACCAAACATGCCGGAAAAGACGATTCCCATCAGGGTATCGCGCTTGATGCGGCTGTTATCGTCGAGATAACCCGTCCCCACCGCACAGAACAGCCCGGCGATAAATGCGCCAATTGCCAGTGGGATGCCCGCAATCCACGCCAGTACTATTCCCGGGAAAACCGCGTGGCTCATTGCATCGCCCATCAGCGCCCAGCCTTTGAGTACTAAAAATACAGACAGCAGCGCGCAGGGCACGGCGACAATGGTGGAGATGACCAGCGCATTGACCATAAAACCAAACTGAAAGGGTTCCAGCAGCGTTGTTAAGATCATACTGACTCCTTGTTCACCAGACGGGCGCGGCGGCGATTCGCCAGCAGACCGTGTTTTGGCGCGAAGACAAATGCCAGCAGGAACAGCAGCGTTTGCAGAACGACAATAATTCCGCCGGTTGCACCGTCCAGCCAGTAGCTCAGCCAGGCGCCGAAAAAGCTGGTCAGGCTGCCAATAGCTACGGCGATAGTGAGCAGGCGTGGAAAACGATCGGTCAGCAGCCAGGCCGTTGCACCTGGCGTAACCACCAGGCAAATCACCAGAAATGCGCCGACGGTTTGCAGCGCGGCGACTGTGGAAACGGAGAGCAGCGTAAAAAATAACAGCTTCAACCGGCCCGGATTCAGACCGATAGAGCGCGCGTGGTTTTCATCAAAAAAAACCACCATCAGATCTTTCCACTTCAAAAACAGGATGGTTAGCGAAATAACTCCGATGATGGCCAGTTGTAGAATATCTTCTGGCGCAATCGCCAGCACGTTGCCGAGAATAATGGTCTGAATGTTCACCGACATCGGATTGAGCGACACCATAAACAGCCCGATACCGAAAAAAGACGAAAAAATCAGTCCGATAATCGCATCTTCCTTCAGGCGCGAACGTTGATTAAGAAACAGCATACTGCCCGCCGCCAGTCCGCCGGAAAGGAATGCGCCAAGCGCGAAGGGAAGCCCTAACATATAAGCGCCTGCCACGCCCGGAACGATAGAATGCGACAGCGCATCGCCAATCAGCGACCAGCCTTTGAGCATCAGATAGCAGGAGAGAAACGCACACAGGCCGCCGACCATCGCCGAGACCCACATGGCGTTGAGCATGTACTGGTAGCCAAACGGTTCCGTTAGCCAGTTCATGGTTATTCCCCCTCGTTTGCCGTGCGTCGCGAAATAAACGGGCGTTCATCATCGGTAATCACGTGCTGTTCACCGCCGCTCAGCGCAACGTGACGCAGTACGCCGCTGAATGCCAGTTCAAGATTCTCGGGGGTAAAGGTGGTTTCGGTGGGGCCACTTGCCAGCACCGTGCCCTTAATCATCACCGTGTAATCACAAAACTCAGTGACGGATCCCAAATTATGGGTAGAGACCAGCATGGTTCGACCCTCATCACGCAGTTCACGCAGCAGGTCGATGATCCGGGCCTCGGTTTTTACATCCACACCGGTAAAGGGTTCATCCAGTAAAATAACCTGTCCGTCCTGTGCGATGGCCCTTGCCAGAAAAACACGCTTTTTCTGCCCACCGGACAGTTCACCTATCTGACGATGGCGATAATCCAGCATATCAACCCGCGCCAGCGCCGCATCTACGCAGGCGTGGTCAATTTGTTTTGGTCGACGCAGCCAGCCCATATGGCCAAAGCGTCCCATCATCACCACATCTTCCACCAGTACCGGAAACGACCAGTCCACCTCTTCTGACTGGGGGACATAGGCGATCAGATTCTGTTTGAGCGCCTTATTTACCGGCTGTTGCAGAATTGAGATTTCCCCCTGCGCCAGGCGGACAAAACCCATCAGCGCTTTAAAAAGCGTTGATTTTCCTGAACCGTTTACGCCGACCAGAGCGGCAATTGAGCCGCCCGGAACCTGAAAAGTGGCGTCCCGCAATGCGGTATGACCATTGCGATACGTCACCGTAACCTGATTTACGGTAATCGCAGAGTGACTCATGGTTGGCTCTCCAGACCCTTGTTGATGCCGTTAACAATGGTTTGCGTGGTGACGCGCAGTAAATCCAGATAGGTCGGTACCGGACCGTCGGCTGCACTGAGCGAATCGACATACAGCACGCCGCCGTAATGTGCGCCAGACTCACGGGCAACCTGACGCGCAGGTTTGTCGGACACGGTGCTTTCGCTAAATACCGTTGGGATATGATGTGCTCTGATGGCATCGATAACCTTGCGTACCTGCTTGGGCGTACCTTGCTGATCGGCATTGATCGGCCACAGATACAGCTCCTTGAGATTGTTATCACGAGCTAAATAAGAGAATGCGCCTTCGCTGGTGACCAGCCAGCGTTTATCAGCAGGGAGCTTTGCCAGCTCTGTATGCAGTGGCGCCAGAGTCTGCTGGATTTTCGCTTTATAATTCTGCGCATTATTCTGGTAGGTTGCGGCATTGTCCGGATCGTATTTGATCAGCGCATCACGAATGTTATCCACGTAGATAAGCGCGTTCTCCGCTGACATCCAGGCGTGCGGGTTTGGTTTACCGTTGTACGGCCCTTCGCTGATGCCCATTGGTTGCACGCCGTTTGAGACCATCACTTCCGGTACGCCGGACAAATTTTGGTAGAAGCGGGCAAACCATAGTTCGAGGTTAAGGCCGTTGGAGAGAATAAGCTGTGCGCCTTGCGCCCGTTTAATATCGCCTGGGGTTGGTTGATATTCGTGAATTTCAGCACCCGGTTTGGTGATAGAACTAACGTCCGCCGCGTCGCCTGCCACATTGCTTGCCATATCGGCAATCACCGTAAAGGTGGTTACCACTTTGAATTTTTCTTTCGCCCAGGCGGGTGACAGCGTCAGCGCTGTTAACACGCTGGCAAGGAGAAATGACTTCAGATGGGGCAGATGCGGCATAGTATCCCTCGCAACAAAATGGTTAATTTATCATCGAATATAGCCTTTGCTATGTTATATAGCACATGGCATAAATAAATGAAAATAATTCTTATTTGCGTAGGTTGCTAAGGATGTATCACCTTCAGGTAATAGTTCTGTGCTTAGTTAAGGTGTATTATTTATGCAACTTAATTGTGGAGGCATCATGTCCGGCAAACGCATTGCACGTGAAAAAATGACGATCCAGAGAATGATTTCGCTCTACGAGAGCCAGTGCCCGCAGGCTTCAGACGAGCCGGGGCATTACGATGCGTTATTTGCCTATGCGCAAAAGCGCCTCGACAAGTGCGTATTTGGTGAGGAAAAACCGGCCTGTAAACAGTGTCCAGTGCACTGTTATCAACCGGCTAAACGCGAAGAGATGAAGCAAATTATGCGTTGGGCTGGGCCGAGAATGCTCTGGCGTCACCCGATTCTGACCGTACGTCACCTGATTGATGACAAACGTCCAGTGCCGGAGTTACCCGAGAAGTACCAGCGGAAAAAATAAGGTCGCTGTGCGCCGGATGGCGGCTGCGCCTTATCTGGCCTACGAGAATAAGTGCATCTGCCGCGTAGGCCCGATGCGCATTGCGCCATCGGGCAACTTAGCCATGCGGTGATGAATGGCGATTACGCTTTGGTGGCAATCAGAATAGCTGAGGCTTTGATCAGCGCAACAACACGGCTTCCCTGACTCAGTTTCATCTCTTGCTGACTTTCGTTGGTGACGACGGCAACAATCTCGAAGCCTGCGTCAGTTTTGATATGTACCGTGGCGTTGACTGCGCCTTCTGTGACCTGGGAAACACTGCCAGCAAACTGGTTGCGCGCAGAGAACTTCAGACCACAGTCTTCAGTTGCCAGCGTCACCCATGGCGCTTTAATCAGAGCAATTGCTTCTTTCCCTTTCGCCAGACCCAGCGCCTGCTGGCTGCTATGGGTTACAATCGCGACCAGTTTTGCGCCGCCAGCCAGCGTCAGTTCAACTTCATCATTCACTGCGCCCGTAGCGACTGCGCTCACCGTTCCGGTTAATTGATTACGTGCTGATACCGCCATACTGCCTCCTTTCGTTGAGATATCACCCAGTATAGCCACACTAGCTAAACCAGTGCATCCTTATCAATACCCAATCTCTTCATGCGTGAGAGTAACGTTGTACGTTTCAGCCCCAGCCTTTGTGCCGCGCCTTTGGGACCGGCAACCACCCCGTTGGTTTCTTTCAGTACGCGCATAATCAACTGGTATTCATCTTCACCGTCCTGTGCAACTTCGGTTGCCACCGGAGGCGTAGACGGCGTCAAAGGGGCAATATCCGGAAGGGACAGTTGCAGTACGTTGCCTCGGGTAAGCAGAACCGCACGTTCCACCACGTTTTCCAGCTCACGCACGTTACCCGGCCATTCCATACAGCTCAGCGTGCGCAGAGCCTCGGCGGGAATACTGTCGATATTGCGTCCCATCCGACGAGCAATTTTAAAGGTGAAGGCTTTTACCAGCAGCGGAATATCTTCCGGGCGCTCACGCAGCGGCGGCAGATGGATCGGGAAGACGTTCAGTCGGTAATACAGATCGTTACGAAATTCGCGATCGGCAACCATCTTCTTCAGATCGCGGTTGGTCGCGGCGATCAAGCGCACGTCGGTCTGGATCAGCTTATTACTGCCCAGGCGTTCAAATTCCTGCTCTTGCAGAACCCGCAGTAGCTTAGGCTGAAGCTCCAGCGGCATATCGCCAACTTCATCGAGGAACAGCGAACTTTTATCTGCCAGCTCGAAACGACCAATCCGCTGCGTGCTGGCACCGGTAAACGCGCCACGCTCGTGACCAAACAGATCGCTTTCCAGTAATCCGGCAGGCATTGCCGCGCAGTTCATCTTCACCATCCGACGGGCGTTACGTCCGCTCAGGTTGTGAATGGCTCGTGCGATCAGCTCTTTACCCGTTCCGGTCTCACCCAGAATCAAGACGGTGCTGTCGCTTTGCGCCACCATTTCGACCTGCTTGAGTACGCTGTACATCGCTTCGCTGCGACCAATGATTTCGCCGAACTCACTCTCTACGTTGTTGAGTTGTTCAGTCAACGCCAGGTTTTCATCGACCAGACGTTCCTTTAGGCGGTGGATCTCCTGATAGGCGAGGGCGTTATCCACGGCAATTGCCACACGCTCAGCAATCTGGCGCAATAGCTTGAGGTTGGCGGTAGTGAAAACTTTCTCTTCGCACTGTGCCAGTTTGAGTACGCCGAGCATAGTATTGCCGGACATCAGCGGTAGCAGACACAGGGTTTGTAGCTGGTTGCCCCAGGTTTCGAACAGCATCCGTTCGTAAGGGGCAAGGATGTCACGTTCGCTCAGGTTAATCAGCAGCATCTCTTTGCTTTTGAAGACCCGTTCAGAGAGCGTTCCCGCTTCGTCCACTTCACTCTGTTCGTGTGCCGGATGATGTTCATCCAGATAGTGGGTGGAATAGATACTGAGTTTATTTTTGCGATCGCTGCGTAACACGATGCTGATGGCATCGATGTCGAAGTAGTGGTGGATCTCTTTGGCGACTTCGCTGACCAGCTCATCAATATCCAGTCGGGAGAGCACGGCATTGGTGATGGCGACCAGGATGCGAAAGTTGTCACGCTCACGACACAGCAGATCGTAATCGACGTTGTTGCTGACTCTGCTTTGAATTTGTTCAGCAACGACGCCGACTATCTGAGTGAAGGTCTGTAGACGGTTATATTCTTTTTCACTCCACGGACTGTCTTCGTTACGGATGAATTCGCAACCGCCAAAGATGCGCCCATCTGCCGCCAGCGGCAGCAGGCAGTAGTGGCCAAATTCAGAATACAGTCCACCTGAAGCCAATTGTGGCCATGTTTCCGTAAACTCATGATAGTTGCAGTGCAACGCATCAGGGCGAGACAAAATACGGCGTACCGGACCATGTGCCAGCACCGTTTCGTCTTCATAATCGATGGGTTTACCATTTTCACGCGTTGCAAAATAACGCGCACGTTGCGTTTGTGCCTGCCATAAGACAATAGCCGCGCAGTCGGCCAGCGCTGAACGCTTGACCAGCTGCGAAAGCGCCTCGCTAAGAGACGGGAGATCGGGCTGCTGTAATAATGTACGAGTAATATCGAACAGGCCTTGCTGTCCGAGGTCACTCATCGGTGTATACGACATATTGCTTTTCCAGGGAAAGCACCGCAGAACGGTGCGAAAACGGTAAATGAATTATAGGTATAAGTCGTAAATTATTGCCGGATGGCCTGCCACTGAACTGGCCTGGATATACAATCCGTTGGCCCGATCAGCAAAGCGGTATCAGGCATAATGCAGCATTAACGCCGGATGTTGACGCTAATGCGTCTTATCCGGCCTACAGCATGCTGCCAACCGGCTGCTAGCATATACGAGGTAATGGTTCGGCGTGTGGTAAATCGAGGGTTCGTTTCACGCCGTAGAGTCCGGCAAGACGAACACCTTTGCGTTCGACCACTTCACCAATCATTGCAGCATCGCACCCTAACGGATGCGCGCGCAGCGCGGCAAGTACGGTTTCAGCGGCCTGGCGTTCAACGGCAATCACTAGTTTGCCTTCGTTAGCAAAGTTGAGCGCATCCAGACCCAGCAGCTCGCAAACGCCACGCACCGCAGGCTTCACGGGCAGGGCAGCTTCAGACAGCTCAATACCAAATCCGCATGCAGCGGCAAATTCATGCGTGACCGCATTCACGCCGCCACGGGTGGCGTCACGTAGCGCCTTCACGCCAGGAATATCACGCAGCGTCTGGATAAGCGGCGTTAATACCGCGCAATCGCTGACCAGTTCGCCATCCAGACCTAGCTGTTCACGTAGGTTAAGGATAGTTGCGCCGTGATCGCCAAGAGAGCCACTTACCAGCAGCACATCACCCACGCTGAGAGTCTGTGCACCCCAGTGAATGTTGGCGGGAATTGCCCCCATTCCGGCAGTGTTAATGAACAGCTTGTCTGCTGCACCACGCTGCACGACTTTGGTATCGCCAGTCACGATGGCGATACCTGCTTCGCGCGCGGTTGCTGCCATGCTGTTAACAACGGTTTTTAGTGTCTCCATCGGCAGGCCCTCTTCGAGGATAAAACCGCAGGAAAGGTAGCGTGGAATAGCTCCGCTGACCGCCACGTCGTTAGCCGTACCGCAGATGGCCAGCTTGCCGATATTGCCGCCGGGGAAGAACAATGGATCGATAACGTAGCTGTCAGTTGAAAACGCCAGACGGTCGCCTTCTGCCACCAGTTGTGCCAGTTCCAGACGCGCTTGATCTTCTTGTTCCGCCAGCCACGGATTCGCGAAAGCCTCCATAAACAGACTGTTGATCAACTGCTGCATAGCCTGACCGCCGCTACCGTGGGCGAGTTGTACGCTGTTCATGCTTCACACTCCTGCTGACGATACTGATACCAGGCGGCACATGCGCCTTCTGAGGAGACCATCAGGGCGCCAAACGCGGTCTCCGGGTTACACGTTTTGCCAAATAACGGGCACTGATGTGGTTTACATCTGCCCGTCAGCACTTCCCCACAACGCGCGCGCGGATCGTCATACACCTGCTGCGGCGCTGGCTGGAAATGTGCTTCGGCATCAAAGCGCTGATAGTCCGGCGTCAGGTGAACGCCAGAGGATTCGATAACGCCCAGACCGCGCCATTCGCTGTCACCATTGACGCAGAACACCTCGGCAATGGCCTGTTGCGCTAACGCGTTACCGGCATCCGGTACCACGCGGCGGTACTGGTTTTCTACCTGGCTTTGGGCTGCAATTTTCTGCTCAATTAACATCACTACGCCTTGCAGGAGATCAAGCGGTTCGAAACCGGCGACCACCAGCGGGCGATGGAAATCTGAAGCAATGAAGTTGTAGGCGTCGGTGCCAATCACCATGCTGACGTGGCCCGGTGCTAAAAAGGCGTCGATACCGTTGTCCGGCTGTTCCAGCAGGCTACGCAGCGTAGGGATAAGCGTGATGTGCTGGCAGAAAAAGTAAAAGTTCTGCACGTCACGCTGCTTTGCCTGTTGCAGGGTGATAGCGGTCGTTGGCATTGTGGTTTCAAAACCCAGGCCAAAGAACACCACTTTACGCGTTGGGTTTTCCTGCGCCAGCTTCAGTGCATCCATCGGTGAATAGACAATACGGATATCCGCACCGCGCGCCTTGGCTTGCAGCAGAGAGCCTTGCTTACCCGGGACGCGCATAGCGTCGCCAAAGGTGCAGAAAATCACTTCTGGATGGCTGGCAATTTCTACACAGCTGTCGATTCTGCCCATTGGCAGAACGCAAACCGGGCAACCCGGACCATGAATAAACTCCACGTTTTCCGGTAACAACTGGTCGAGCCCGAATTTGAAGATAGCGTGGGTATGACCACCACAAACTTCCATGATTCGCAGCGGGCGTTCAGCCGTGTAGGAGAGGTGGGCGGCACGTTCACACAGGTGCTCTATCAACTGCATCACCTGCTCTGGTGCGCGGTATTCGTCAACAAAACGCATTTATTTTTCCTCGCCGTACAGCAACGCGCCGACATCCGGCTCAACGTCAAACATGTTTTGCAGCGCGTCGAGCGTATCGCGCGCTTCAGCTTCATTAATGATGCTCATGGCAAAACCGACGTGGACCAGTACCCACTGGCCGAGGCGCGGTTGGCCATGTTCATCACAGCTACCGACCAGCGTCAGGTCAACGTCGCGCTGAATACCGCAAACGTCGACTTTGGCCTGGTTGCCATCAATGGTGCGGATTTGACCCGGAACACCTATGCACATCGCTGCGTCTCCAGCCAGGAGAGCCATTGATCCATCCCTTCACCACTGGTGGCGGAAATTAGGATAATCTCAATCCCCGGGTTCACTTCCCGGGCGCTGGCGATGCATTTTTCAACGTCAAAATTGAGGTACGGCAGTAGATCCACTTTGTTGAGCAGCATCAGCGATGCGGCGGCAAACATATGCGGGTATTTCAGCGGTTTGTCTTCACCTTCGGTTACTGAAAGCACGGCCACTTTATGGCGCTCGCCGAGGTCAAAGCTGGCCGGGCAGACCAGGTTGCCGACGTTTTCAATGAACAGAATACCGTTATCGTCAAGCGGCAAACGCGGCGCGGCGTCAGCAATCATTTGTGCGTCAAGGTGGCAACCTTTACCGGTGTTGACCTGAATGGCGGGTGTGCCAGTGGCGCGAATACGGGCGGCATCGTTCACCGTCTGCTGGTCACCTTCAATAACGGCGCACGGCACGCTATCTTTCAGCTTCATCAGCGTTTCGGTCAGCAGGGTGGTTTTACCAGAGCCCGGGCTTGAAACAAGGTTCAGCACCAGATGCTGACGGGCCGCAAAGCGGGCACGGTTGCGCTCGGCGAGGCGGTTGTTTTTGTCCAGTACGTCAATTTCCACTTCCAGCATACGGCGTTGACTCATACCTGGTGCGTGGGTTCCTGCCTCACCGTGACCGTAGTGCAAATCGCCTTCTTCGGTCTGGCTCGGTGTGAAATTTGAGGTCTTCACACCGGTAATATTCAGCGCCGGACGAGCCGCTGGGGCAAATGGCGCGCTGCGAAACGCCGAGTGGGGATTATGCTCATCACCCTCTATATATAGGTTGCCTTCAGCGCAACCACATGTCGTACACATCGCTCACTCCTGATCTTTTTACTTGCGATACATCTGTTGCCGGATGGCTGCGTTGCCTTATCCGGCCTACAAACGAGCTCTTTCTGTAGGCTGGATAAGACGCTTAAGCGTCGCCATCCGGCGCTGGAGTTTCATCTATTTCAATACGTCGAATCTGTAAGCCGTCATCGGCCACAATTCTCAGCATATCGCTGTTGCATTGCGGACATCGGCGCACGCGTTGCGTCAGTAACGTGACGTATTGCTGACAAGATTCGCACCAACATTCGGCTTCTTGTTCTTCGAGGTGGAGTTTACAACCTTCTGCAAGGGTCCCGCGGCATACCAGATCAAAACAAAAGGAGAGAGCGCTGGTTTCTACGCAAGAAAATGCGCCAATTTTGAGCCAGACCCCAGTTACTCGCTGAGCACCGTGTTGCGTGGCCTGTTGTTCAATCAATTCCAGTGCCCGTTGGCAGAGGGTTATTTCGTGCATACCGCCTCCTGTGAAGTTGCCGTGTTAAAAGCAATAAGCATGCCAGGTTGAATTTTTTCATTTGTGACAATGACGACGATGACGAAATGACATGTCGTCACCCGCCTTTGATTTTTTATCTATATGAAAATTAAGTGATTTAATTTTGGCATGAAATGTGCTTAAGGCTGTTCATCTCTGCTAAACGGGTAACCTGACATGACTATTTGGGAAATAAGCGAAAAAGCCGATTACATCGCTGAACGGCATCGTCGCCTACAGGACCAGTGGCGTATTTACTGCAACTCGCTGGTTCAGGGGATCACCCTGTCAAAAGCGCGTTTGCATCATGCGATGAGCTGCGCGCCGGACAAGGATCTCTGCTTCGTCCTTTTTGAACACTTCACTATCTACGTCACGCTGGCGGACGGCTTTAACAGCCATACCATCGAATACTACGTCGAAACGAAAGACGGTGATGATAAACAGCTGATTGCACAGGCAGAATTGACTATCGACGGTAAGGTCGATGAGCGTATTAGCAACCGCGATCGCGAGCAGGTGCTGGATCACTATCTCGAAAAAATCGCCACCGTCTACGACAGCCTGTACACCGCGGTTGAGAACAATATGCCGGTGAATTTAAGCCAGCTGGTTGAGGGACATAGCCCGGCTTAAGCCTCGGGTGCTGCCCACTTTGTCATGGTGCGGTCTACATACTGCATCACGACGTTTTAGGGAATGGGCATGTCGAAAAATGTCGAAATGACATTTGGTAGACATGTTTTCGTCAAAAATGACTATCACCTGAGGAATGCCTGGTGAATCGTTTTGTAATTGCTGACTCCACTCTTTGTATTGGCTGCCACACCTGTGAAGCCGCCTGCTCAGAGACACATCGCCAGCATGGCCTGCAGTCAATGCCGCGCCTGAAAGTGATGTTAAATGAAAAAGAATCCGCGCCGCAGCTTTGCCACCAGTGTGAAGATGCGCCTTGCGCCACCGTGTGTCCGGTTAATGCCATTAACCGCGTTGATGGCGCCGTACAGCTGAACGAAAGCTTGTGCGTAAGCTGCAAACTGTGCGGGATCGCTTGTCCGTTTGGCGCGATAGAGTTTTCCGGTAGCCGTCCGCTACATATTCCGGCAAACGCCAATACGCCAAAAGCGCCTCCGGCTCCGCCAGCGCCTGCTCGCGTGAGTTCGCTGTTGGACTGGGTTCCCGGCGTTCGTGCCATCGCGGTGAAATGCGATCTGTGTAGTTTTGACGAGCAAGGTCCTGCCTGCGTGCGCATGTGTCCGACCAAAGCCCTGCATCTGGTGAGCAACATGGATATCGCCCGCGCCAGCAAACGTAAGCGTGAGCTGACTTTCAATACCGATTTCGGCGATCTCACCTTGTTTCAGCAGGCTCAGAGTGGGGATGCAAAATGAGCGCAATTTCACTGATTAACAGCGGCGTAGCCTGGTTTACAGCGGCTGCGGTTCTGGCATTTCTGTTTTCATTTCATAAATCGCTGAGCGGCTGGATTGCTGGAGTTGGCGGTGCGGTCGGCAGCCTGTTTACGGCAGCCGCGGGTTTTAACGTTCTGACTAATGCGCTGGCGGTGAGCGGCGTGATGCCGTTTATTGGTCACAGTCTGCAAATTACTCCGCTGAATGCTATCTGGCTGATTACGCTGGGCCTGTGCGGTCTGTTTGTCAGCCTGTACAACATTGACTGGCATCGCCATCCGCAGGTGAAAGCTAACGGCCTGCTGGTGAATCTGCTGATGGCCGCGGCGGTATGTGCGGTGGTTGCCAGCAACCTCGGTACGCTGGTGGTGATGGCGGAAATCATGGCGCTGTGTGCCGTGTTCCTTACCGGATGCAGTAAAGAAGGCAAACTGTGGTTTGCACTGGGGCGTATTGGTACGCTACTGCTGGCGGTCGCCTGCTACCTGGTGTGGCAACGTTACGGCACTCTGGAGCTGCGTCTTCTTGACCTGCGCACCCAGGAGCTGCCGCTCGGGTCTGACATCTGGCTGCTGGGCGTGGCAGGTTTTGGCCTGCTGGCCGGCATTATTCCGCTGCACGGTTGGGTGCCACAGGCACACGCCAATGCCAGCGCACCGGCTGCGGCGCTGTTCTCTACCGTCGTCATGAAGGTTGGTCTGCTGGGTATTCTCTCCCTGTCGTTGCTGGGCGGTAACGCGCCGCTGTGGTGGGGGATTACGCTGCTGGTGCTGGGCATGATCACCGCGTTTGTTGGCGGTCTGTATGCGCTGATGGAGCACAACATCCAGCGTCTGCTGGCGTACCACACGCTGGAAAACATCGGCATTATTCTGCTGGGTCTGGGCGCTGGCGTGACCGGAATTTCCCTGAATCAACCGGCGCTGATTGCGCTGGGTTTGACCGGCGGTCTGTATCATCTGGTTAACCACAGCCTGTTCAAAAGCGTTCTGTTCCTGGGTGCAGGCAGCATCTGGTTCCGTACCGGTCATCGTGATATCGAAAAACTGGGCGGTATCGGTAAACGTATGCCGGTTATCTCGCTGGCGATGCTGGTTGGTCTGATGGCGATGGCCGCGCTGCCGCCGCTGAACGGTTTTGCCGGTGAGTGGGTTATCTACCAATCCTTCTTTAAGCTCGGCAATAGCGGCGCATTTGTCGGTAGCCTGTTAGGACCGTTGCTGGCGGTAGGGCTGGCAATTACCGGCGCGCTGGCGGTGATGTGTATGGCGAAAGTCTATGGCGTTACGTTCCTTGGCGCACCGCGCACGAAGGAAGCTGAAAATGCCTGCTGCGCGCCAATCCTGATGGGGGTGAGCGTCGTCGCGCTGGCTATCTGCTGCGTGATTGGCGGCGTTGCGGCACCGTGGCTGTTGCCGATGATCTCCTCTGCCGTTCCGCTGCCGTTGGAAACCGCGAACACCACCGTTTCTCAGCCAATGATCACGCTGCTGCTGATCGCGTGTCCGCTGCTGCCGTTCATCATCATGGCCATTTTCAAAGGCAACCGTCTGCCGTCGCGTTCACGCGGTGCGGCGTGGGTGTGTGGTTACGATCACGAGCAGTCAATGGTGATTACCGCGCACGGTTTTGCCATGCCGGTGAAAGAAGCCTTTGCCCCGGTACTCAAACTGCGTAAATGGCTGAACCCGGTATCACTGGTTCCGGGCTGGCAGAATGCGGCTGCACCGGTGCTGTTCCGTCGCCTGGCGCTGATTGAGCTGGCGGTGCTGGTGGTGATTGTGGTTTCACGAGGAGCCTGAGAATGAGTGTTTTATATCCGTTAATTCAGGCGCTGGTGCTGTTTGCCGTTGCGCCGCTGCTGTCCGGTGTTACCCGCGTGGCGCGTGCGCGTTTGCACAATCGCCGCGGTCCGGGCGTTTTGCAGGAATACCGCGACATTATCAAACTGCTGGGTCGTCAGAGCATTGCGCCTGCGGATTCCAGCTGGGTTTTCCGCCTGACGCCGTTTGTGATGGTGGGCGTGATGCTGACTATCGCCACTGCGTTGCCGGTAGTGACCGTTGGCTCGCCGCTGCCACAACTGGGCGATCTGATCACCTTAATTTACCTGTTCGCCATCGCCCGTTTCTTCTTCTCTATCGCGGGACTGGATACCGGTAGCCCGTTTACCGCCATTGGCGCCAGCCGTGAAGCGATGCTCGGCGTGCTGGTTGAACCTATTTTGCTGCTGGGACTGTGGGTAGCGGCACAGGTTGCGGGTTCAACCCATATCAGCAATATCGCCGATACCATTTACCACTGGCCTGCTGCGCGCAGCATCCCGCTGATTCTGGCACTGTGCGCCTGTGCTTTCGCCACCTTTATCGAAATGGGCAAACTGCCGTTCGATCTGGCGGAAGCAGAGCAGGAGTTGCAGGAAGGTCCATTGACTGAATACAGCGGCAGCGGTTTTGCCGTGCTGAAATGGGGCATTAGCCTCAAACAGCTGGTCGTTCTGCAAATGTTCGTTGGCGTGTTCCTGCCGTGGGGACAGATGGAAACCTTCACCGCCGGTGGGCTGCTGCTGGCGCTGGTGATTGCCGTCGTCAAGCTGGTCCTCGGCGTGCTGGTCATCGCCCTGTTCGAAAACAGCATGGCGCGTCTGCGTTTTTGCGCCACTTCACGCGTGACCTGGGCCGGTTTTGGGTTTGCGTTTTTAGCGTTCGTCTCCTTGCTGGTGGCGTGATTTAAGAGAGTTTGAGCATGTCTGAAGAAAAATTAGGTCAACAATATCTCGCTGCGCTGCACCAGGCCTTTCCGGGCGTGGTGCTGGATGAAGCCTGGCAGACCAAAGATCAGCTGACGATCACCGTCAAGGTGAACTACCTGCCGGAAGTGGTTGAGTTCCTGTACTACAAACAGGGCGGCTGGTTATCCGTGCTGTTTGGTAACGACGAACGTCAGCTGTGCGGTCATTACGCCGTTTATTACGTGATGTCGATGGAGCAAGGCACCAAGTGCTGGATAACCGTCCGCGTTGAAGTCGATGCCAATAAACTGGAGTTCCCGTCCGTCACGCCGCGCGTTCCAGCAGCGGTCTGGGGCGAGCGTGAAGTGCGCGACATGTACGGTTTGATCCCGGTTGGTTTACCGGATGAGCGCCGTCTGGTGTTACCGGATGACTGGCCGGATGAACTCTATCCGCTGCGTAAAGACAGTATGGATTATCGTCAGCGCCCGGCGCCGACTACCGATGCTGAAACTTACGAGTTCATCAACGAACTGGGCGACAAGAAAAACAACGTGGTGCCGATTGGTCCGTTGCACGTCACCTCCGATGAACCCGGTCACTTCCGCCTGTTCGTTGACGGCGAGAACATTATCGACGCCGATTACCGTCTGTTCTATGTCCACCGCGGCATGGAGAAACTGGCGGAAACCCGTATGGGTTATAACGAAGTGACGTTCCTGTCGGATCGCGTGTGCGGCATCTGCGGCTTTGCGCATAGCACCGCTTATACCACCTCCGTTGAGAATGCGATGGGCATCGTGGTGCCGGAACGTGCGCAGATGATACGCGCTATTCTGCTGGAAGTTGAGCGTCTGCACTCGCACCTGCTCAACCTCGGCCTGGCCTGTCACTTCACCGGTTTTGACTCCGGCTTTATGCAGTTCTTCCGCGTGCGTGAAATGTCGATGAAGATGGCGGAGATCCTCACTGGGGCACGTAAAACCTACGGTTTGAACCTGATCGGCGGTATTCGTCGTGACCTGCTGAAAGAAGATATGATCCAGACCCGTCAACTGGCGCAGCAGATGCGTCGTGACGTGCAGGAACTGGTCGATATGCTGCTCAGCACGCCGAACATGGAACAGCGTACGGTTGGTATTGGTCGTCTGGATCCGGAAATTGCCCGTGACTTCAGTAACGTCGGCCCGATGGTTCGCGCCAGCGGCCACGCACGTGACACCCGCGCCGATCACCCGTTTGTCGGTTATGGTCTGCTGCCGATGGAAGTTCACAGCGAGCAGGGCTGCGACGTTATTTCTCGCCTGAAAGTCCGTATCAATGAAGTCTACACCGCGCTGAATATGATCGACTTTGGTCTGGATAACCTGCCGGGCGGCCCGCTGATGGTGGAAGGCTTTACCTATATTCCTCACCGTTTCGCACTGGGCTTTGCTGAAGCGCCGCGTGGAGATGACATCCACTGGAGCATGACCGGCGACAACCAGAAACTGTATCGCTGGCGCTGCCGTGCGGCGACTTACGCCAACTGGCCGACGCTGCGCTACATGCTGCGTGGCAATACCGTTTCCGATGCCCCGCTGATTATCGGTAGCCTCGATCCTTGCTACTCCTGTACTGACCGTATGACTGTGGTCGATGTGCGTAAGAAGAAGAGCAAAGTCGTGCCGTACAAAGAACTTGAGCGCTACAGCATCGAGCGTAAAAACTCGCCGCTGAAATAAGGAATCGCCATGTTTACCTTTATCAAAAAAGTCATCAAAACCGGGGCGCCGACGTCGTCGTATCCGCTGGAGCCGATTGCGGTCGATAAAAACTTCCGTGGCAAACCGGAACATAATCCGCAGCAGTGCATCGGCTGTGCGGCCTGTGTGAATGCGTGCCCGTCGAACGCGCTGACGGTAGAAACCGATCTGGTCACCAATGAGCTGGCGTGGCAGTTCAACCTTGGGCGCTGCATTTTCTGCGCCCGCTGCGAAGAAGTCTGCCCGACAGCGGCAATCAAGCTGTCGCAGGAGTATGAGCTGGCGGTGTGGAAGAAAGATGATTTCCTGCAGCAGTCTCGTTTTGGGCTGTGCAATTGCCGCGTATGTAACCGTCCGTTTGCGGTGCAAAAAGAGATTGATTACGCCATTGCGCTGCTTAAGCACAACGGTGATACCCGCGCGGAAAACCACCGTGAAAGCTTTGAGACCTGCCCGGACTGTAAGCGCCAGAAATGCCTGGTGCCGTCTGACCGTATTGAACTGACTCGCCATATGAAAGAGGCCAGCTGATGAGCAATTTATTAGGCCCACGTGACGCCAACGGTATTCCGGTACCGATGACGGTGGATGAATCCATTGCCAGCATGAAAGCATCGCTGCTGAAAAGCATTAAGCGTTCAGCGTATGTTTACCGCGTGGACTGCGGCGGCTGCAACGGTTGCGAAATCGAAATCTTTGCCACGCTTTCTCCGCTGTTTGATGCCGAACGTTTTGGCATCAAAGTCGTACCGTCACCGCGCCATGCGGATATTCTGCTGTTTACCGGCGCGGTAACTCGTGCCATGCGCTCTCCGGCGCTGCGTGCCTGGCAGTCTGCGCCAGATCCGAAAATTTGTATCTCTTACGGTGCCTGCGGTAACAGCGGCGGTATCTTCCACGACTTATACTGCGTATGGGGCGGCACGGACAAAATCGTACCGGTGGACGTGTATATTCCTGGCTGTCCGCCGACGCCTGCGGCAACGCTGTACGGTTTTGCCATGGCGCTGGGTCTGCTGGAGCAAAAAATTCACGCGCGTGCGCCGGGTGAACTGGACGAACAGCCGGCGGAAATTCTGCATCCGGACATGGTTCAGCCGCTGCGCGTGAAAGTGGATCGCGAGGCTCGCCGTCTGGCGGGATACCGCTATGGTCGCCAGATTGCTGATGACTATATGACGCAGTTAGGGCAGGGCGAGCATCAGGTGGCGCGCTGGCTGGAAGCGGAAAACGATCCGCGTCTGACCGAGATCGTCACGCATCTTAATCATGTTGTCGAAGAGGCGCGTATCCGATGAGTGAAACGGTGGTGTTCAGTCAACTGAGCCGTAAGTTTATTGATGAGAACGATGCGACGCCCGCTGAGGCGCAGCAGGTTGTCTATTACAGCCTGGCGATTGGTCACCACCTTGGGATCATCGATTGCCTGGAAGCGGCGTTAACTTGTCCATGGGACGAATATCTGGCATGGATTGCTACCCTTGCTGAGGGAAGCGAAGCCCGCCGGAAAATGGAAGGCGTGCCAAAATACGGCGAGATCGTTATCGATTTCAACCATGTGCAAATGCTGGCGCGCGCGTTCGATGATGCGCGTGCCGTGCAGACCCCGCAGCAGCAGGAGTGGAGCAAGCTGATGCTTAGCATGCTGCACGACATACACCAGGAAAGCGCCATCTATCTGATGGTGAGGAGACACCGTGACTGACGTTTTATTATGTGTGGGTAACAGCATGATGGGCGATGACGGCGCGGGCCCGCTGCTGGCTGAAATGTGTGCTGCAAATCCTCAAGGCAACTGGGTTGTCATCGACGGCGGTAGCGCGCCGGAGAACGATATTGTCGCCATCCGCGAGCTGCGCCCGCAACGTTTGTTGATTGTTGATGCCACCGATATGGGGCTGAACCCAGGCGAAATCCGCATTATCGATCCCGATGATATTGCCGAGATGTTCATGATGACCACCCACAACATGCCGCTGAACTACCTGGTAGATCAGCTGAAAGACGATGTTGGTGAGGTAATTTTCCTCGGCATTCAACCGGACATCGTCGGTTTTTACTACCCGATGACACATCCGATCAAAGATGCGGTTGATACCGTCTATCAGCGATTAGCCGGTTGGGAAGGACACGGTGGATTCTCCGAGCTGGAAGCGCCAGAAGAGTAAACCGTATCAGTGCCGGATGTGAACGACATCCGGCCTGTTTTCCCAGTGTATCCTCGTCATTCAATTGCCTGCTCAATAATTAACTTCCCCTGCATCACTGATACATTCACTGCCGTACCGGTCGGAAATCCAGCTTGTTCCAGCCAGTCGCCGTTCAGCGTGAGTGAGGCGTGACGACTGATTCGTCGCGTATAACCCGTTTTTGGATCTTCATGGCGTTTTCTGACATAGCTGACTTTCAAGCGACGTACCGGTTTGGTGATTGCCACCGCTGTTTTGCCCTTTTTATCAAACATGCACGCTTCCTTGTGGTGAACGGCCAGGATTAAAAACTACTGAATAAAATGCCAGTAAAAAAGGGGGAGGGCAAACCTGAAACTGGAAGGACGATTCCACATCCGGAATGTAATAAATGAAATGAAAATATGTACTTCTGCCGGAAGGCTGTAACCCCCTCCGGCAGATCCGTCATGCCAGATCGGCACCGTTGCTGGCGATGACTTTTTTGTACCACCAGAATGATTTCTTGCGTGTACGTGCCAGCGTGCCGTTGCCCGCGTCATCGCGGTCCACATACACAAAACCGTAGCGTTTGCTCATCTCACCGGTTGAGGCAGAAACCAGATCGATACAGCCCCAGGTGGTGTAACCCATCAGCGGCACGCCATCTTCAATCGCGTCTGCCATGGCGCGAATATGTTCGCGTAAATAGCTGATGCGATAGTCGTCATTGATCTCACCGTTAGCATCGATTTCATCTTTCGCTCCCAGCCCGTTTTCCACCAGAAACAGCGGTTTCTGGTAGCGGTCATACATCATATTCATGGTGATGCGCAGGCCGAGCGGATCGATTCCCCAGCCCCATTCGCTGGCGGCAATGTACGGATTACACAGCGACTTCACCACGTTGGCAGCACTGGTATTGCCCGTGTTCATTTCAGCGGAGGCGCAGCGCGATGCGTAATAGCTGAACGAGATGAAATCGACGGTGTTTTTCAGGATGTCGTCGTCTTCCGGGGCTTTTTCGATTACCACGCCTTTTTCGCGAAACACGCGGGCAGAGTAAGCCGGGTAGGCCCCGCGCGCCTGCACATCAATAAAGAACAGGTTTTCACGGTCTTTTTCCAGTGCGGTCCACACATCTTCCGGCTTACACGAGTAAGGATAAAAATTACCGCCAGCCAGCATACAACCGACCTGGTTTTGCGGATTAATTTCATGAGCTATTTTAGTCGCAAGGGCGCTGGCTATCAGTTCGTGGTGAGCGGACTGATATTTCACCTGATCCTGATTTTCACCTTCTTCAAATACCAGCCCGGCGCCTGAAAAGGGGCTGTGCAGCATGATGTTGATTTCGTTGAACGTCAGCCAGTACTTCACCAGACCGTCAAAGGCCTCGAAGCAGGTACGGGCGTAGCGGGTAAAGAACTCCACCATTTTGCGGTTACGCCAGGAGCCGTACTCAGTGACCAGATGCATAGGCACATCGAAGTGACACAGCGTGACTAATGGCTCAATACCGTATTTTTTACACTCGGCAAACACGGCCCGATAAAACGCGATTCCGTCTTCATTCGGCGTCAGCTCGTCGCCGTTAGGGTAGAGGCGGCTCCAGGCAATGGAAGTACGAAAAACCGTAAACCCCATTTCCGCCATCAGCGCGATATCTGCTTTATAGCGATGATAAAAGTCGATCGCCTGATGGCTGGGATAAAATTCGTCATCCCGCAGCGTAAAGCGCCTTTCCTGACCCAGTTTGACGGGCATGCGGTGTGTGCCGTGGGGGATCATATCGACGGTAGTCAGCCCTTTGCCGCCTTCCCGGTATGCCCCTTCAGACTGGTTGGCGGCCAGTGCGCCGCCCCATAAAAATCCTTGCGGAAAAACAGACATAATTAACCTCAGTTCATACCAGTCAAATGCTGGCTCCATTGATATTGCCCGGTTGTGCGGCCTGGTTTTTTCTGGCCTGCGCGGCTGCATCTTCGACAGGAATATCTTCAAAGCCGAGAATCAGCGTTAGTACAAAAGAAAGCACTACCGCCAGCGCCATCACGCCAAATACCCAAACGATGGTCATCGGATTGGCCGGATCGAAAAACTGGACGCTGGTGAACAGACCTGGAGCCGCCATGGAGTGGCTTGCAAGTCCGGCCATTCCAGCAACAGCACCGCAGATAAAACCGCTGATAAGGCTCGCAATCAGCGGACGTTTCAGGCGGATTGCCACGCCATACAGCGCGGGTTCGGAAATGCCCGCCATGATGGCTGAGGCGGCGGCCGCTAACGCCGTCTGGCGCAGCTCCGGGTTTTTGGTTTTCCATGCCACTGCCAGCGATGAACCACCTAACGACAAATTGGCGCCAATTTCCGATGGCATTACCATGCCTTCTTTTCCGGTTTCGGCAATGGTCTGAATAATGGTTGGCGTAAAGACACGGTGCATACCGGTCATTACCAGCAGCGGCCACAGCGCGCCCATAATGGCTACCGACAGCCAGCCGAGATAGCCGTGGATGGTATAGACCAGCGCTGAAATCGCGCTACCGATCCAGATACCGATCGGGCCAATGATGACGATGGCTAGCGGGGCGGCGATCAGCACGATCAGCATCGGTTTGAGGAAGTTTTTGGTCACCGCCGGAGTTATACGATCGACCCAACGTTCGATGTATGACAAGCACCAGGTCATGACCAGCGCCGGGATCACCGTGTAGGTGTATTTCACCGCCGTCACCGGGATCAGGGCAAACTCAACGTGCTCACCCTGCGCGGCCTTCGCCATCAGGTCGATAAAGCTGGGATGCACCAGTACGCCCGCGATGGCGATAGCCAGCGACATGTTGGTTTTGAATTTGATAGCGGCCGACGCGGCGACCATCAGCGGCAGGAAGAAGAATGCGCCGTCACCGATAACGGTCAGAATGGTGAGCGTGGACGATCCTTTCACCAGCACGCCAGTCATTTCCAGAACCATCGCCAGCAGCTTGAGCATTGATCCGCCGATAATCGCCGGGATCAACGGCGACATAGTGCCGATCAGCGCATCAAGGATCCCCGCGCCAATCCGCTTCAGCGTCAGTCGGGGTTTGATTTGCGGCTCAGCAGGCTGCATGTTGGCAGGCAACAGGCTGACCACTTCACGATACGCCTGCGAAACGGTGTTGCCGATAATCACCTGACACTGGTTCTCGTTACGCACCACGCCGAGCACGCCAGTGAGGGTTTTCAGCGTAGCACTGTCGACCAGCGAGTCATCTTTGAGAACGAAACGCAAACGGGTCATACAGTGGGTCACTGCTGTGATGTTGTTGACGCCTCCCAGAGCCGTCACAACGGAGCGCGCCAGCGCTGCATAATTCTTGGACATCGGATTTAATCCTGTTTTATCAGTAGAGTACGTTATGTTTTATCCGTTTACGTGGGTCGCTTTTCTGAGTTGATGAAACGCAGATAGGAAACCGGTTCCACAAAATCATGTTTAAATTGCATTAATTGATCAAGGTTTAATTTTGATCATTTTTTGTAATTGTGACTCCGATCACCAGATGTCAGCGTCTGTGATTTAGCAGCAAGGACAGCGGCAAAACGGTGAAGTACACTGCGTCACATTGAGAGAAAAGGGATGAGTAATATGACCACGATGCTGGAGGTGGCGAAGCGTGCCGGGGTGTCGAAAGCGACGGTTTCCCGGGTGCTTTCCGGAAACGGCTATGTCAGCCAGGAAACCAAAGACCGCGTGTTTCAGGCCATTAAAGAGAGTGGTTACCGCCCAAATTTGCTGGCGCGCAGTCTGGCGGCGAAAACCACGCAGACGCTGGGTCTGGTGGTAACGAATACCCTTTATCACGGCGTCTATTTCAGCGAGCTGCTGTTTCATACCGCGCGGATGGCGGAAGATAAAGGACGCCAGCTGTTACTGGCTGACGGTAAGCACAGCGCTGAGGAAGAGCGCCAGGCGATCCAGTACCTGCTCGACCTGCGCTGTGACGCGATTATGATTTATCCGCGTTTTCTCAGCGTGGATGAGATAGACGATATCATCGATGCCCACAGCCAGCCGATTATGGTGCTTAATCGACGCCTGCGGAAAAACAGTAGCCACAGCGTATGGTGCGATCAAAAGCAGACCAGCTTTAACGCCGTTACTCAGCTCATTGCCGCCGGGCATAAAGAGATTGGTTTTATTACTGGCTCGATGGATTCGCCAACCGGCGTGGAGCGACTTTCAGGTTATAAAGACGCGCTGGCACATCATGGTATCGCCCTAAATAATGATCTGATTGTTAAAGGGAAATGGACGCCAGCCTGCGGCGCTGCGGGTGTGGATACTTTGCTTTCGCGCAAGGTCAATTTTACCGCATTGGTGGCCAGCAATGACGATATGGCGATCGGCGCGATGAAGCAGTTGCACGGGCATGGTGTGAGCGTTCCCGCACAGGTGTCGGTGATTGGCTTTGATGATATCGCTCTCGCGCCATACACTATTCCGGCGCTTTCCAGCGTTAAAATCCCGGTAACAGAAATGATTCAGGAAACGATTGGGCGTCTGATCTTTATGTTGGGTGACGGGGCGTTTACGCCGTCAAAGACCTTCACCGGTGAACTCATTGCGCGCGACTCAGTTGCGCCTCCCGCTTCGCGCTGACGGCTGTCATTTGTCATTTGTCATCGTCACTAGTGACGATGACACACCCTTCTTGCGTACTTCAAAACAAAACTCCTTTAATAACAGCAAATTAAATTCTGGCACGATTTGTGTATGCTTCGGCAGATATTCTGTCATTGCTGGAGAAATTGATGAACCGTTTCATCATTGCAGACGCCAATAAATGCATTGGTTGCCGTACCTGTGAAGTGGCCTGCGTGGTATCCCATCAGGATAACCAGGACTGCGCATCGCTGACCCCTGAAACCTTTTTACCCCGTATTCACGTCATCAAAGGCGTTAATGTCTCCACGGCGACGCTGTGCCGCCAGTGCGAAGACGCGCCGTGCGCTAACGTCTGTCCAAACGGTGCGATCAGCCGTGATAAAGGTTTTGTTCATGTAATGCAGGAACGTTGCATTGGCTGTAAAACCTGCGTTGTGGCTTGTCCTTACGGCGCAATGGAAGTGGTCGTGCGTCCGGTCGTGCGTAACAGCGGCGCAGGTCTGAACGTCCGTGCAGAAAAAGCGGAAGCCAATAAGTGCGACCTGTGCCACCATCGTGAGGCCGGTCCTGCCTGTATGGAAGTGTGCCCGACTCACGCGCTGATTTATGTGGATCGCAATAAGCTTGAGCAACTGAGCGCGGAAAAACGTCGTCGCGCGGCGCTGGATTCCACCGCATCTTTGCTGTTCTGATATCTGAAAATCCGCGTAAAATACGGTAGTACTTATGCCGGATGGCGGCTTCGCCTTATCCGGCCTACTGTTCGCATCCACGTAGGCCTGATAAGCGTAGCGCTATCGGGCAAACCGGGATAGATGACTGCGGGAACGACTTAATGACAATAAACAACCACTCCGGCGTACAGCTGCGTATTCGCGGTAAGGTACAGGGCGTCGGATTTCGCCCCTACGTCTGGCAACTGGCGCGGCGGTTACAACTGCATGGCGATGTGTGTAACGACGGTGACGGTGTGGTTGTGCGCTTACAGGAAGATCCAGCGGAATTTATTGCGCAGTTGCATCAACACTGCCCACCGCTGGCGCGCATTGACAGCGTTGAAAGCGAACCATTCGCCTGGACGCAGCAGCCTGCCGATTTCTCGATTCGTCAAAGTGCTGGCGGTACGATGAATACGCAAATCGTTCCGGACGCCGCGACCTGTCCCGAATGCCTTGTAGAAATGAACACCCCCGGCGAACGTCGTTACCGATACCCCTTTATCAACTGCACCCACTGTGGTCCGCGTTTTACGATTATCCGCGCCATGCCCTACGATCGTCCATTTACCGTAATGGCATCATTCCCACTCTGCGCGCAATGTGACAAAGAGTATCGCGATCCGTACGACCGTCGCTTCCACGCCCAGCCAGTGGCTTGTCCAGCATGCGGCCCTCATCTGGAGTGGTTCTGTGCGGGTGAGCGAGCGGAGAAAGAAGAGGCGCTGCAGGCGGCGGTATCGCGGCTGAAAGCAGGCGGTATTGTGGCGGTTAAAGGCATTGGTGGGTTTCATCTGGTGTGCGATGCGCGAAATGATAACGCCGTAGCGCTACTCAGGCTGCGCAAACACCGTCCGGCGAAACCTCTGGCAGTGATGCTGCCCTCTGATGAAGGATTGCCTGAACCCGCTCGTCGTTTGCTGACTACCCCTGCTGCGCCGATCGTGCTGGTGCAGAAACGCTATGTCGCTGCATTGAGCGAGGGTATTGCGCCAGGGTTAACGGAGGTTGGCGTCATGCTGCCAGCGAATCCGTTACAGCATTTGCTCTTACAAGAGATGAATTGTCCGCTGGTGATGACCTCTGGCAACCTCAGCGGCAGGCCTCCGGCCATTACCAACGCCCAGGCGCTGGAAGATTTACACGACATTGCCGACGGTTTCCTGCTGCATAATCGCGAAATTGTGCAGCGGATGGATGACTCCGTGGTGCGCGACAGTGGGGAAATGCTGCGTCGTTCCCGAGGATATGTGCCAGATGCGGTCGCACTACCGCCAGGATTTCGCGACGTGCCGCCAATGCTGTGCTTAGGGGCGGATCTGAAAAATACTTTCTGTCTGGTGCGCGGCGAGCAGGCGGTTATCAGCCAGCATTTGGGCGATCTCAGCGATGACGGCATTCAGCAACAGTGGCGTGATGCGCTACGCCTGATCCAGAACATTTATGACTTTATGCCGCAGCGTATTGTGCATGATGCACACCCTGGCTATGTTTCAAGTCAGTGGGCCAGTGAAATGGAGCTGCCAACTGAAACGGTGCTGCATCACCATGCGCATGCCGCTGCGTGTCTTGCGGAGCACGGCTGGCCGCTCAATGGCGGTGATGTGATTGCCCTGACGCTAGACGGTATCGGTATGGGGGAAAACGGCGCGCTGTGGGGTGGAGAGTGTTTGCGGGTTAACTATCGTGAATGCGAACACCTTGGCGGCTTACCGGCGGTAGCGCTGGCGGGCGGCGATCTGGCGGCAAAACAGCCGTGGCGTAATCTGCTCGCGCAGTGCCTGCGTTTTGTTCCTGACTGGCCGCGTTATCCGGAAACATCGGTGCTGCAACATCAAAACTGGAACGTGCTGGTGCGCGCGATTGAACGGGGAATTAACGCTCCGCTGGCGTCATCGTGCGGACGACTGTTTGATGCCGTTGCCGCCGCGTTGCAATGTGCACCGGAATCATTGAGTTATGAAGGTGAAGCGGCTTGTGCGCTTGAGGCGATGGCATCGCAATGTGATGGCGTTGATCACCCTGTCACGCTGCCGCTTGATGACACTCAGCTGGACTTAGCGGTTTTTTGGCAGCAATGGCTGAACTGGCAGGCCAAACCAGCAGAAAGGGCATGGGCGTTTCACGACGCGCTGGCGTGTGGGTTTGCCACTCTGATGCGAAAGCAGGCTGAAGTGCGCGGGATCAAGACGTTAGTATTCAGTGGTGGCGTGATGCATAACCGCTTATTGTCGGCCCGTCTGGCGTTTTATCTGCGTGATTTTACCTTACTGTTCCCGCAGCGTTTACCGGCGGGCGACGGCGGGTTGTCATTGGGGCAGGGCGTGATTGCCGCGGCGCGAGCGTTGGCGCAAAAATAAAAAAAGCCCCGGGACTGGCGGGGCAAGAAAAACATGTCGGGGCATACCGACAAGTGGCAACGCACATCCATGTGCGTGAGGTTAATAAATCAGTAGCAGCGTTGCCGGGTAAAGTCGTAGGCCGGAGGCGCCATTCGGCATCCCAGACTTACACAGGCAACGTTTTCAGTAGCGCAAAGGCCTCTTTCATGCGGTCTTCACTGACGACAAACGCACACAGCTGGCCTTCGTCGTTCATCCCTCTGGCGACCATTCCCTGCGCTTCGGCGGCGATGTGCCAGTTCAGATCGCGGCGCTGGGTTTCCCCGGCCAAATGCAGAGGCAGTTCTGGCGTTTTGACTTTTACCAGCATGGCTGGCAGTTTCAATGGCGCATTGCCGCCGAGCAGGTTTTTCGCCAGATACATGGCACTCAGCTGAATCGGCTGCAGGAACGGGAGCACCTGACCGTTAATCTCCGCACAGTCGCCGAGAGCATAAATATCCGGGTGGCTGGTTTGCAGGTAGCTATCGACGCAGACACCACGATTGATGTTCAATCCGGCGCGACGCGCCAGTGCGGTCTCCGGGCGTAAGCCGGTGGCGGCGATCACCGCATCGACTTCCACGCTGCGGCTACGATCGAGCGTGGCACGAATACCTGGCGCCGTTTTCTCCAGCCCCTGAAGCTGTGATTTCAGCAGCAGGTGTACGCCCATATCGGTCAGACGATGCTGTAAGCGACTGCTGACTTCCGGCGGCATCAGCGAAGCCAGAATGCTGGCGGCGTTGTCGATAAGCGTTACCGCTTTACCGGCACGGCAGAAATCCATCGCCAGTTCACTGCCAATCAAGCCGCCGCCGACAATCAGTACCCGCTGGGCGTCACGCAGCTGTGTTTCACAAGCGCGATACTCTTGTTGGCTGTTCAACGTGAGCATTAACTCACGTCCGGTAACCGGCGGTACAAAGGCTGAAGCGCCCGTCGCCAGCACCAGCTTGTCGTACTGCCACTGCTGATCCTGGCTTTTCACTACGTGGGCATCAGCATCGATGTCGGTTACCCAGGTGTGCGGAAACAGGCGCAAATTAAACTGTTCGGCAAACTCACCCGCCGACTGGCGGGTGAGGTCGTCTGCACGCTGTGACTGACTGATAACATGGCTGAGATCGGGCTTGTTGTACTCATCCATGCTGTCCGCAGCAATCAAGGTCAGCGGGACATTTGCATCCTGCTTACGGATATTTTTGACTAACTGGCGGGCGGCGAAGCCCGAACCAATAATGACAATTCCGCGGCTCATTTTGCCTCCGTTGCCAGTACGTCGAAGACGTCTTTACCTAATGAACATTCCGGGCACAGGAAGTTATCCGGCACGTCGCTCCACGGTGTACCCGGCGCGACATCCTGCAGCGGTTCACCTTTTGCTGGGTCGTAAATCCACTGGCACACGCTGCACTGCATGCTAGGGCCAAGATCGGCGGCAGCCGCAGCGGCGCAAGCGCACTCTTCTTCTTTGGAAGCTGCTTTCACGGTTGCTTCCGGCAGTGGAGCAAGCGCCCACTGACGCGCGATTTCACGGCCGTGCTGGCGGCACAGTTCCAGCGCATCCAGGTCCGGACGCCATTTCGCCTTCAGGCTCAGCGACATTTCGAAACCTGCATCCTGCAAACGCGTGGACAAACGGTCTACTGCACCGCCGCTCCAGCCGTGTGAACCAAAGGCGCTGGCGCGTTTGTTACGAAAACGCAGGCCGGTCATCTCTTCCACCAAACCGGCGATTTTTGGCATCATCACGTTGTTCATCGTCGAAGTACCGACCAGCACGCCTTTAGAGCGGAAGACGTTAGTCAGAACTTCGTTCTTATCGCTACGGGCGACGTTAAAGATTTTCACGGCCACGTTCGGGTCAACTTCGTTGATGCCCTGGGCAATGGCGTCGGCCATCATGCGGGTGTTGTTGGACATGGTGTCGTAGAAAATGGTGATGCGGTCTTCCTGATAATCCGCCGCCCATTTCAGATACATTTCCACGATTTGCGTCGGGTTGTCGCGCCATACCACGCCGTGGGAAGTAGCAATCATATCGACAGGCAGGTTGAAGCCGAGGATCTCAGTGATTTTCGGTGTAACCAGACGGCTGAACGGCGTCAGGATATTGGCGTAGTAACGCTGGCACTGTTCGAACAGTTCGGTCTGGTCAACTTCGTCGTTAAACAGACGTTCGTCGCAGTAGTGCTGACCGAAGGCGTCGTTACTGAACAGCACCGCGTCGCCGGTCATGTAGGTCATCATGCTGTCAGGCCAGTGCAGCATTGGCGTTTCAACGAAGATCAGCTGTTTGCCGTTACCAATGTCCAGTGAATCACCGGTTTTCACCACGTTGAAATTCCACTCCGGGTGATGGTGATGCCCGTTGATGGAGTCAATGGCGTTGGCTGTGCAGTAAATCGGCGTGTCCGGGATGCAGGACATCAGCTCAGTCAGCGCCCCTGCATGGTCTTCTTCCGCGTGGTTAATAATGATGTAGTCGATATCCGCGAGGTCAATTTCACTGCGCAGGTTCTGTACGAATTCACGGCTAAACTTGTGGTCTACTGTATCGATCAGGACATTTTTTTCTTCACGGATGAGATAGCTGTTGTAGCTGCTGCCGCGCAGCGTTTTGTATTCAGTCCCGTGGAAATCACGAACTTCCCAGTCACGTTGGCCAACCCAATGAATGTTATTTTTAACCAGAATAGACATAGCAACCTCAGTAATTAATTCAGCGTTTTTCTAAAAAAGATGTTTTGCTTATTGCAGGTTGCGTGCCAACTTTTTATTTTATTGATTTTAATGGTTTTATTGTTTTCTGCTTATTAGGTGGTAGTCAAAATGACTATTAATTTTATTGTCAATATGACAATATAAATTGTCAAAATGACAATGAGGTAGTCATGAGCTTTTCCGTAGACGTGCTGGCGGGCATCGCCATTGAATTACAAAGCGGTATTGGACATCAGGATCGTTTTCAACGTCTGATAACCACTTTGCGTCAGGTGCTGGAGTGCGACGCGTCGGCACTGCTGCGCTACGAGTCGCGACAGTTTATTCCGCTGGCGATCGATGGGCTGGCGCAGGATGTTCTCGGCAGACGCTTTACTCTGGAAGGGCATCCGCGTCTGGAGGCGATTGCCCGCGCCGGAGACGTGGTTCGTTTCCCTGCCGACAGCGATTTGCCAGACCCATATGATGGTCTGATTCCGGGGCAGGAGAGTCTGAAAGTGCATGCCTGTATTGGGCTGCCGTTGTTCGCCGGTCAAAATTTGATTGGTGCGTTAACCCTGGATGGCATGGAGCCCGATCAGTTCGATATTTTCAGCGATGAGGAGCTTAGGCTGATTGCCGCGCTGGCGGCGGGCGCGCTGAGCAATGCGCTGCTGATTGAACAACTGGAAAGCCAGAATATGCTGCCAGGCTCATCAACGGCTTTTGAGCAGGTGACGGAAACCCAGATGATTGGCCTGTCGCCCAATATGATGCAGTTGAAAAAAGAAATTGAGATTGTGGCGGGGTCCGATCTCAACGTGCTGATTAGCGGCGAAACAGGTACCGGGAAGGAGCTGGTGGCTAAAGCTATCCATGAAGGTTCGCCGCGCGCGGTGAATCCACTGGTGTATCTGAACTGTGCGGCGTTGCCGGAAACCGTAGCCGAAAGTGAGCTGTTTGGTCACGTAAAAGGCGCATTTACCGGGGCTATCAGCAATCGTAGCGGTAAGTTTGAAATGGCCGACAATGGGACGCTGTTTCTCGACGAGATAGGCGAACTCTCGCTGGCGCTACAGGCTAAGCTGCTGCGCGTATTGCAGTACGGCGATATTCAGCGCGTGGGTGACGATCGCAGCCTGCGCGTGGATGTGCGGGTGCTGGCGGCGACGAACCGTGATTTACGCGAAGAGGTGCTGGCCGGGAATTTCCGCGCGGATTTGTTCCACCGTCTGAGCGTCTTCCCCCTTTCTGTACCGCCTCTTCGCGAGCGCGGCGAAGATGTGGTGCTGCTGGCCGGCTATTTTTGCGAGCAATGCCGACTGCGGCTGGGTCTTTCCCGCGTGGTGCTAAGCCCCGGCGCGCGTAGTCATCTGCTGAATTACGGCTGGCCCGGAAATGTGCGCGAGCTGGAACATGCCATTCACCGGGCGGTTGTTCTGGCAAGGGCTACCAGGGCAGGTGATGAAGTGGTGCTGGAGACGCAGCATTTTGCCCTGCAGGACGAAGGTCCGGCTTCGCAGGCGGCGGAAGTTGTTGCGGAGATCCCGCAACATCACAATCTGCGTGAAGCAACAGAGTCGTTCCAGCGGGAGATGATCCGCCGGGCATTGGTGCAAAATAATCACAGTTGGGCAGCAAGTGCGCGGGCGCTGGAAACAGACGTCGCCAACCTGCACCGGCTGGCGAAACGTCTGGGTCTGAAGGATTAGATAATACCGGCCTGATAAAAATCCTGCAGGTTGATAGCACCGGTGAGTTTACCGTTTTCATCGACCACCGGTGCGGCAGTGATTTTACGCTTCATCAGGATCTCTTTGGCGTCAATCGCGCGGCTCTGCGCCTGTAGCGTAATGCCATTCTTAGTCATAGCTTCGCTAACCTGGGTGGTAAGCGCTCCGCCCCCAACCAGCCAGCGGCGCAGGTCGCCGTCGGTAAAGACCCCTTTCACCAGTGACTGGTCGTCGCAGACCGCGACCAGGCCAAGACCCGTGCGGCTGAGTTCCAGCATCGCGTCCATCACGCTGGTGGTGAGCTTCACCTGAGGTACGGCATCGTCACGGCGCATTAGATGATGCACTTTATTCAACAGACGAGCGCCCAGCGCACCTGCCGGATGTGAGCGGGCAAAATCTTCTTCGTTAAAGCCGCGCGCCTGCATTACGGCGATCGCCAGCGCGTCGCCCATCATCAACGTATTTACGGTGCTGGACGTCGGTGCCAGGCGCATCGGACAGGCTTCGCGCTCAACGGAAATATCCAGCACGGCTTTGGCTGCCAGACCCAACGGTGAGGTCGGTTTTCCGGTCATTGCCAGCAGTGCGACGGATTTGTCTTCCAGGCGTGGGATGATGAGATCCAGCTCTTTCGCACCGCCGGAGTAGGAGATAAACAGCATGACATCACGGCTTTCGATCATCCCTAAGTCGCCGTGCAGCGCTTCCGCCGGATGCACAAAAAAGGCGGGTGTGCCGGTACTGGCGAGGGTCGCCGCAATTTTTTTGCCAATATGACCTGATTTACCAATACCGGAGACAATGACTTTGCCTTCACAGTGGATAATCGTATTGGCGGCGCGGACAAAATCATCGCCCAGGCGTTCTGGCAGTCGGCTGGCTTCCTGTAGTTCCAGCATTAACGTCTGACGGCCCGCGTTCAGTAGTGCATCACTCATTGGTTTCTCCGGTTATGATCACTTCAATCCCTTTTGCTTCCAGCGCCTGACGAAACGCAGGGTCGATGCCCGCATCGGTAATCAGCTTGTCGACGCTTTCCAGACTGCATACAACATTAGGGCTTTTGCGCCCAAATTTTGACGAGTCAGCCATCAGAATCACTTCGCGAGCGGCATTGCACATCGCTTTACTGACGCTAAACACCTCATTAAAGGTGGTCACGCCGGCATTGAGGTCAATGCCGTCGGTGCCCATGAAGAGTTTATCAAAGCTGAACTGCTCAAAGGCGTTTTCTGCCAGCTGACCGTGAAATGACGCAGATTTTTTGCGAAAGGTCCCGCCGGGCATCAGGATAGTTTGCTCGTTGTCCAGCTCCGAAAGGGCGTTAACAATGTGCAGACTGTTGGTCATGACGGTGATGTTGCTAAAGCGCGTGAGCATCGGCACCATCTGCAGTACGGTGCTACCCGCATCCAGAATAATAGAGTCGCCATCGTGTATAAAACGGACGGCGGCTTCGGCAATCTGCTCTTTTTTATGCGTATTGATTAGCGTTTTGTGATCGATTGGCGGGTCGGATTCGTCTTTATTTAATACTACGCCGCCATAGGTACGAATGACGGTTCCGGCATTTTCCAGAATGACCAGGTCTTTGCGAATGGTCGTGCCGGTCGTGTCAAAGTAGTGGGCCAGTTCTTCAACCGAGCATTTTCCCTGCTTTTGCAGATGCTCCAGTATGGCAGCCTGACGCTGACGAGGTTTCATAGGCGTGATTACCCTGACTTAATAGGTTGCAAAATGATAATTTCGCAAGCTATTAGCATTCACAACGAAATTACCCATGTTTCAGTTTAAGCGCCAATGATAGTGCATTCTGCGCTAATGGATCATGGGGAAAGATCACATCAGGCTGTAAATCATCAAGATGTTTGCCCATTATTGTGGCAATTTTGCCGGGTCTGGCGAGTACCGTAAGACCTTTCATAAACAACGTATCGGTAACCCGTTGCTGCTCATCCAGCGCAATGGCTACCACCACGCGCGGTTTAAAACGCCCACCGGAGCGACCAACACCAACCCGACCTTGCTGGCAGAGTTGATCAAACGCCCGGTTAAAGCGGGATATTTGCCAGCCACCAAGCGCCAGTTGCAGGCACCAGGCGATAGCGGCGACGGTAATCAGTGCGGAAACCATTATGTACTCCTTTGATTTTGCCGGATAAGCGCAGCCGCCATCCGGCAATTCAACATTAAAACATCACCTGACCGCCGGTCACGTTGATGGACTGCCCGGTGCAGTAAGAGGCTTTTGGACTGGCGTAAAACAGCAGCATGTTCAGTACGTCCTGATAATCGCAGCCGCGCTTGAGCGGAACCTTATCAATGTAATACTGCTCAACTTCGTCTGGCTTAAGACCCAGCTTGGTCGCATATTGCGGCAATAACGACTGAAACATCGGTGATTTCAGCAGATTACCGAGCATCAACGAATGCACGGTAATCCCGTATTCCGCCAGATCCAGCGCCAGCGACTGGGTTAGGCCCACGCCGCCAAATTTTGCCGCGCTATAACCTGAGTTGTGTTTACTGCCCACTTTCCCTGATTTGGAGTTGATCTGGATAATGCGTCCCTGCACGCCATCGCGGATCATCAGGCGTGAAAATTCACGTGCACAGAGGAAGTAGCCGACCAGATTGACCTGCAGCGAGCGGTCGAAATCCCCAAGCTGAAAGTCGCTGATAAACGCGGCTTTAGCGATACCCGCGCTGTAAACCAGCAGATCGACACGACCGAATATTTCATCCACTCCGCGCGACAGCGCCAGCACGCTCTGTTCGCTGGTGGCATCTGCGCCAAAACCGTACGCGGTACCTTCGCCAAACTCGGCGTTAATTTCTTGCGCGACGTTGGCAGCTTTATCGCTTTGAATATCCACTACCGCGACGCGGTATCCTTCTGTCGCAAGCCCACGGCAAAGGAATGCCCCCAGGGTCTGACCTCCACCAATGACAACGGCAACCTGATTCATTTTTATCTCCTTCAATCTTAAGCAACAAACTTCAAAATACAGCCCGGGGCGATACCGTCCGGGACGGGGCCCGCAACGTGTACAGTGCCGGGGAATTCCGCTTCGCTCTGCCCGTCAAAGCGCAGGGTGATATGCCCGAGTTCACGTAAGTTTTGTTCCGCCACGCTGCCAACGGCGGTGACCGGGTAGTGGTGCTGACCCAGTTCAAACTGGATCCCGGCTTGCAATGAGCCGCTCAGCTCTCCGTGGCAATGGATGAAACAAAACTCTTCGATATCCGCTGGTGCACCTTCACGAAAGGTAATCAGCATCTGGTCGCACAGTGCATCCGAGGCGCTCTGGCCGATACGGGTAATGGTGGTTTGATAAATTACGGTCATTTTTGAGTGCCCCTTATTGGTAAATAAAGCCAGAAACAAACCAGGCGATGAGAACGGTAGGCGCGCCGGTCAGAAAACGGCTCACCAGTACGGATGGCACGCCGACGCGGACCGTGTCCTGACGCGCTTCGGCCAGCGACAACCCAACCGGAATAAAGTCACATGCAGCCTGGGCGTTAATGGCGAACAGGGCAGGTAGCGCCAGATGCGGAGGAATGTTCCCCAGACCAATCTGTACACCGATCAGCACGCCGATAACCTGGGCGATAACCGCACCGGGGCCGAGGAAAGGCGACAGCAGCGGGAAAGAGCAGATCAGCGCCAGAGTAACCAGTCCCAACGGATGGCTGGCCAGCGGCGCGAGTCCATGGGCAATCCAGTCTCCCAGACCCGAAGCCATAATGATGCCGATCAGTGCCGAGACGAACGCCATAAATGGCAGAATAGTTTTCAGGACGGTATCGATGGTGTCGCGCCCGGACTGGAACAGAACCGCAACGGCTGAACCCATGCCCATTCCCACTTTTGCCAACAGGCCGTCGCTTTGTTCGGTAATCTTTTTACTGGTGTCGTAATCGCGACCGATAGTGCTGCTTGCAGGTTGCGGCGCAGCGGATGCATCGCCGACAATCGTGATGTTTTCTTCTTTCACGCCAGAGACATAGATATCTTCGACAATGTACTGAGCCAGCGGGCCGGATTTACCAGTAGCGTGAATATTCACCGTCGGTATACGGCGTTTGGGATAGATCCCACAGCGCAGTGTGCCGCCGCAGTCGATGATCGCCACACCAATTTCGTTCTCCGGCGGCTCGCCTTCTTTGAAGCCATCAATAGCCTGCCAACCGGTCAGGCTTGCTATCCTGTCGACTATTGCGGGGCGAGTTCCGGCGGTGATATAGACAATTTTCTTGCCCGGTTCGGCATCCAGTTCAAGCGGGCCGCCCCAGCCGCCGGTGCCTTTTTCAATACGAATACGCGTCATGATGTTGCTCCCGCCAGATGCACTTTCTGCTCAAGTTGAATGCCCATTTTTTTCTCAAAGATGGCGGTGGTGAAATCAGTCACCCAGCCGCGGAAGAAGTTGGTCACCAGACCGACCAGCAAATAGCTCACCGCTAGCGGGCCAAGCGGAAGCCCCAGCGTGGTCAGTCCGCTGGCGATCCCCAGATAGACGAACAGTTCACCAGGGTTGATGTGTGGGAATAAGCCGTTCATTGAATGGCAACTGTAAGAGGCGGCGGCGTAGTAGCTGGGCTTGTATTTTTCTGGCATAAAGCGACCCAGACTCAGCGTCATCGGGTTACAAAATACAAATGTGCCGATGCACGGCAGCAGCAAATAGCGGGACAGCGGGTTTCCGGCGCAGCGCTGAGCAAAACGTTCAATACGCTGCTGGCCGATAAAGTTAATCAGCGCATTCATGATGACCAGCAGGCTAATCAGCAGGGGAAGAATACCGGTCACCATGCCGGTAAACACTTCTCCGCCTTTCTGGAACAGCCCGATAAACCACTCAGCACCGAGTGTGATGGTGTCGATCATTATTCTCTCCTGTAGGGGGTTTTAGTTATCTTGCCAAACGGTATCTGATTTTAATCACACTGAAAGATTTGAAAGTGTTATTTTGATCTCAAATTGAAAGATAAATATTTTAATTTGAAAGTTATTGCGTGAAAGCTCGCAAATGTGATGGTCAGAGATGAAAGGGGATGTAAATTCTGTGAAGGAGAGCGACTACCGCTTCCTTGTATGGCGGAGGATGCTTTACCATACTTCTCCCAGGCTGAATTTGTTTAATGGATGTCTCATGTTCAAGCGTCGTTATGTAGCGTTACTCCCCCTTTTCGTACTGCTCGCTGCCTGTAGCAGCAAACCTAAACCTTCAGAGACTCAAACGACTACGGGGGCGCCATCCGGCGGCTTCCTGCTTGAGCCACAGCACAACGTCATGCAAACGGGCGGTGATTTTGCCAATAATCCGAACGCGCAGCAGTTCATCGAGAAAATGGTGAACAAGCACGGCTTTGACCGCCAGCAGCTGCAGGAGATCCTGTCGCAGGCCAAGCGTCTGGACTCGGTATTGCGTTTGATGGATCGCCAGGCACCGACGACTCAGCCGCCAGCCGGTCCTAACGGTGCATGGCTGCGCTACCGCAAACAGTTCATCACACCTGACAACGTGCAAAATGGCGTGGCCTTCTGGAATCAATATGAAGATGCGCTGAACCGTGCGTGGCAGGTCTATGGTGTTCCGCCGGAAATTATCGTTGGCATTATCGGCGTTGAAACGCGCTGGGGCCGCGTGATGGGCAAAACCCGTATTCTGGATGCGCTGGCGACGCTGTCGTTTAACTATCCTCGTCGTGCGGAATACTTCTCTGGTGAACTGGAAACCTTCCTGCTGATGGCGCGAGATGAAAGCGACGATCCGCTCGATTTGAAAGGTTCTTTTGCCGGCGCGATGGGTTACGGCCAGTTTATGCCGTCTTCCTATAAACAATATGCCGTTGATTTTAATGGTGATGGCCACATTAACCTGTGGGATCCGGTTGATGCCATCGGTAGCGTGGCGAACTATTTCAAGGGCCACGGCTGGGTGAAAGGCGATACGGTCGCGGTTCCGGCAAATGGTCAGGCACCAGGGCTGGCGAACGGCTTTAAAACCCAGTACAGCATTTCTCAGCTTGCTGCCGCGGGTCTGACGCCACAGCAGTCGTTGGGTAATCATCAGCAGGCCAGCCTGCTGCGCCTGGATATTGGTACCGGCTATCAGTACTGGTATGGATTGCCGAACTTTTACACCATCACCCGCTACAACCACAGTACCCACTACGCGATGGCCGTGTGGCAACTGGGTCAGGCGGTCGCGCTGGCGCGCGTGCAGTAACCGCTCCACCGGCCTACAGGACGATATCGCTTGTAGGCCGGATAAGATGCCCTGACATCGTCATCCGGCAGGTCTTATTTCTGCAACGGAGCAATTTTTGGAATCCCCCTCGTAAAACGTTCTCTCCATCCCCACATTGGTTATGAAAGTGCTATCTTGTCCGGCATATTTTTTAACTGACAGAGGCTGAAATGACTGACAGTGAACTGATGCAGTTAAGCGAGCAGGTTGGCCTGGCGCTGAAAGCGCGTGGGGCGACCGTTACGACGGCGGAATCCTGCACCGGCGGCTGGGTGGCCAAAGCGATTACGGATATTGCCGGAAGCTCCGCCTGGTTTGAGCGTGGGTTTGTGACCTACAGCAACGAAGCCAAAGCGCAGATGATTGGCGTGCGCGAAGAGACGTTGGCCCAGCATGGGGCGGTGAGCGAGCCTGTGGTGGTGGAGATGGCAATTGGCGCGCTAAAAGCTGCGCGCGCGCATTTCGCGGTCTCGATCAGCGGTATTGCCGGGCCGGATGGCGGCAGTGAAGAAAAGCCCGTGGGTACCGTATGGTTCGCCTTTGCCAGCGCGAGCGGCGAGGGGATTACGCGTCGGGAATGCTTCAGCGGCGATCGCGACGCGGTACGCCGACAGGCGACCGTCTACGCGTTACAAACCCTGTGGCAACAATTTCTACAAAATACTTGATACTGTATGAGCATACAGTATAATTGCCTCAACAGAACATTATCTACCACGTTTCGCGGTTTAACCCGAAAGCGGCATGACAGGAGTAATTAATGGCTATCGACGAAAACAAACAGAAAGCGTTGGCGGCAGCGCTGGGTCAGATCGAAAAGCAATTCGGTAAAGGCTCCATCATGCGCCTGGGTGAAGACCGTTCCATGGATGTGGAAACTATCTCCACCGGTTCGCTTTCTCTGGATATCGCATTGGGCGCGGGCGGTCTGCCAATGGGCCGTATCGTCGAAATCTACGGGCCTGAATCCTCCGGTAAAACAACGCTGACCCTGCAGGTTATTGCCGCTGCGCAGCGTGAAGGTAAAACCTGTGCATTTATCGATGCGGAACACGCGCTGGATCCGGTCTATGCCCGTAAGCTTGGCGTTGATATCGACAACCTGCTGTGTTCTCAGCCGGATACCGGTGAACAAGCGCTGGAAATCTGTGATGCGCTGGCGCGCTCCGGTGCGGTTGACGTTATCGTTGTCGACTCCGTTGCCGCATTGACGCCGAAGGCAGAAATCGAAGGCGAGATTGGCGACTCTCACATGGGCCTTGCGGCGCGTATGATGAGCCAGGCGATGCGTAAGCTGGCCGGTAACCTGAAGCAGTCCAACACGCTGCTGATTTTCATCAACCAGATCCGTATGAAGATTGGCGTTATGTTCGGTAACCCGGAAACCACCACCGGTGGTAACGCCCTGAAATTCTATGCGTCTGTTCGTCTGGATATCCGTCGTATTGGCGCGGTGAAAGAAGGCGACAACGTGGTCGGCAGCGAAACTCGCGTTAAGGTTGTGAAAAACAAAATTGCAGCGCCGTTCAAACAGGCTGAATTCCAGATCCTTTACGGTGAAGGCATCAACTTCTACGGCGAACTGGTTGACCTGGGCGTGAAAGAGAAGCTGATTGAAAAAGCCGGTGCATGGTACAGCTATAACGGTGAGAAAATCGGTCAGGGTAAAGCGAATGCGACCAACTGGCTGAAAGAGAACCCGGCAACTGCGAAAGAAATTGAGAAGAAATTACGTGAGTTACTGCTCAATAACCAGGATTCAACGCCTGATTTCTCCGTTGATGACAGCGGCGAAGACGTAAAAGAAACGAACGAAGATTTCTGATAATCTGTTTTGAATCGCATGTTGTGAATCACATATAGTAAAGGGCTGCATATCATGCAGCCCTTTTTCATTTCTGAAGGCTTACTATGACAGAAGCAACTTCCCGCCGTTCTGCTTATTCCCGACTGCTTGACCGCGCCGTACGTATTCTGGCGATGCGCGACCACAGCGAGCAGGAACTGCGGCGCAAGCTGGCCGCTCCGGTGATGGGGAAAAATGGACCAGAAGAAATTGATGCCACGCCGGAGGATTACGACAAGGTCATCGCCTGGTGTATTGAAAGTCGTTATCTGGATGATGATCGTTTCGTGCGGCAGTTTATCGCCAGCCGTAGCCGCAAAGGTTATGGACCAGCCCGAGTGCGCCAGGAATTAAACCAAAAAGGGATCGCACGTGAAGCTATCGAGCGGGCCATGCGTGAGTGCGAAGTTGACTGGGCAGTGCTTGCACGCGAGCAGGCCATTCGGAAGTACGGTGAACCTTTACCTGTCGATTTTTCAGATAAGATAAAGGTCCAGCGTTTTTTGCTCTATCGCGGCTATCTGATGGAAGATATTCAGGCAATATGGCGAAATTTTGACGATTGACCGCATACGGGATTTTACTTCCCAGTAAAGAAAACTTATCTTATTCCCACTTTTCGATTGCCAGAGGCGCAGTTTGCGTGCCGATGCTGGTAATGACATTTCGTTAGCTTGATTTCTTCAGGATAATTATGAGCAAGAGCACCGCTGAGATCCGTCAGGCGTTTCTCGATTTTTTCCATAGTAAAGGACACCAGGTAGTTGCCAGCAGCTCCCTGGTACCGAACAATGACCCTACTTTGTTGTTTACCAACGCCGGGATGAACCAGTTCAAGGATGTTTTCCTTGGCCTCGACAAGCGTAATTATTCCCGCGCAACCACCTCGCAGCGTTGTGTACGTGCGGGCGGTAAGCACAATGACCTGGAAAACGTCGGTTACACTGCACGTCACCACACTTTCTTCGAAATGCTGGGCAACTTCAGCTTCGGCGATTACTTCAAACACGACGCTATTCAATATGCATGGGAACTACTGACCGGTGAAAACTGGTTTGCCCTGCCAAAAGAGCGTCTGTGGGTAACCGTCTATGAAACTGACGATGAAGCCTATGAAATCTGGGAAAAAGAAGTCGGTATTCCGCGCGAACGTATCATCCGTATCGGTGATAACAAAGGTGCGGCTTATGCTTCAGACAACTTCTGGCAGATGGGTGATACCGGTCCTTGCGGTCCATGCACAGAAATTTTCTACGACCACGGCGACCATATCTGGGGTGGACCTCCGGGAAGCGCAGAAGAAGATGGGGATCGCTACATTGAGATCTGGAACATCGTCTTCATGCAGTTCAACCGTCAGGCTGACGGCACCATGGAACCGCTGCCGAAACCGTCCGTGGATACCGGTATGGGTCTGGAGCGTATTGCGGCCGTGCTGCAACACGTTAACTCCAACTATGAAATCGACCTGTTCCGCTCATTGATCGAATCCGTGGCGAAAGTCACTGGCGCAACCGATCTGAGCAACAAGTCTCTGCGCGTTATTGCCGACCATATCCGTTCCTGTGCATTCCTGATTGCCGATGGCGTTGTGCCGTCGAATGAAAACCGTGGCTATGTGCTGCGCCGTATCATTCGTCGCGCGGTACGTCATGGCAACATGCTGGGCGCGAAGGATACCTTCTTCTACAAGCTGGTTGGTCCGTTGGTGGACGTCATGGGCTCTGCAGGTGAAGAACTGAAGCGTCAGCAGGCTATGGTTGAACAGGTTCTGAAAACCGAAGAAGAGCAGTTTGCGCGTACTCTGGAGCGTGGTCTGGCGCTGCTGGACGAAGAACTGGCAAAACTGTCTGGCGATACGCTGGATGGCGAAACCGCATTCCGTTTGTATGACACCTACGGTTTCCCGGTTGACCTGACGGCAGACGTTTGCCGTGAGCGTAACATTAAGGTTGATGAAGCGGGCTTTGAAGCTGCAATGGAAGAACAGCGCCGTCGTGCGCGTGAAGCCAGCGGCTTCGGCGCAGACTACAATGCGATGATTCGCGTTGATGGCGCCTCTGAATTTAAAGGCTACGAGCACCTGGAACTGAACGGCAAAGTGACCGCGCTGTTTGTTGATGGTAAAGCGGTAGACGCAATTAACGCAGGTCAGGATGCCGTTGTCGTACTGGATCAGACTCCGTTCTATGCGGAATCTGGTGGTCAGGTTGGCGACAAGGGTGAGCTGAAAGGCGCAGGCTTCGCGTTTGCCGTTAGCGACACGCAGAAATATGGCCAGGCCATTGGTCACATCGGCAAGTTGTCTGCGGGTTCTCTGAAAATTGGTGATGCGGTACAGGCTGATGTGGATGAAGCCCGTCGTGCGCGTATTCGTTTGAACCACTCCGCAACGCACCTGATGCACGCAGCGCTGCGCCAGGTTCTGGGCACACATGTGGCACAGAAAGGTTCGTTGGTTAACGATAAACTGCTGCGCTTCGACTTCTCTCATACCGAAGCAATGAAGCCTGCTGAAATCCGTGCCGTTGAAGATCTGGTGAACGCGCAAATCCGTCGCAACTTGCCGATTGAAACGAACATCATGGATCTCGAAGCGGCAAAAGCCAAAGGCGCAATGGCACTGTTTGGCGAGAAATATGACGACCATGTGCGCGTTCTGAGCATGGGTGATTTCTCTACCGAACTGTGTGGCGGTACTCACGCCAGCCGTACAGGTGATATCGGTCTGTTCCGCATTGTGTCCGAGTCAGGTACTGCGGCAGGCGTTCGTCGTATTGAAGCCGTAACCGGTGAAGGTGCTATCCAAACCGTGCATGCTGAGAGCGATCGCTTAAGCGATATTGCGCAGCTGCTGAAAGGCGATAGCCAGAATATCGGTGACAAAGTTCGTTCCGTGCTGGAGCGTACACGTCAACTGGAAAAAGAATTGCAGCAATTGAAGGAACAGGCTGCGGCGCAGGAGAGTGCAAATCTTTCCAGCAAAGCGGTTGATATCAACGGCGTGAAGCTGCTGGTCAGCGAACTCGCGGACGTTGAGCCGAAAATGTTGCGTACCATGGTTGATGATCTGAAAAATCAACTGGGGTCTACCGTTATCGTTCTGGCAACGGTAGTGGAAGGTAAGGTTTCTCTGATTGCGGGTGTGTCTAAGGACGTGACAGATCGCGTGAAAGCAGGGGAACTGGTTGGAATGGTCGCTCAGCAGGTCGGCGGCAAGGGTGGCGGTCGTCCGGACATGGCGCAAGCCGGTGGTACGGATGCAGCGGCTCTGCCTGCAGCGTTAGCCAGTGTGAAAGGCTGGGTCAGCGCAAAACTGTAATAATTATAAGCGTAAGTCGACGCTGCGGACTTCAATCCGCAGCGTTTGTATCAACGCTATCGACAACGATAAAGTCAGGTTGAAGTTGTGTATATCGGCTAAACTTAGGTTTAACAGAATGTGATGCCGTGACTGCTTACACTTAGGTGTTTGTCATCGCTTACTTTTTGGCGTTATATGATGGATAATGCCGGGATACAGAGAGACCCGACTCTTTTAATCTTTCAAGGAGCAAAGAATGCTGATTCTGACTCGTCGAGTTGGTGAGACCCTCATGATAGGCGATGAGGTCACCGTGACAGTTTTAGGGGTGAAGGGCAACCAGGTGCGCATTGGCGTAAACGCCCCGAAAGAAGTTTCTGTCCATCGTGAAGAGATCTACCAGCGTATCCAGGCTGAAAAATCCCAGCAGTCCAGTTACTAAGGTTTTCGCGTCTCACCTCTCTGGTGAGGCGCAACCTGATTGAGTGACCCTTTTTCTTCTCTTTTCTTCTTCGTCTTCCCCATTTTTTCGATTCCACTGCGCGTAATGCCTTTTCCTGCGAAGTTTCCGTTTGCTCACTCCTTCAGGAAATTGCCAATTTATCTGTTGATAAAACACTCTTTTTGCCGTTTTTGCAGACTAATTGCGCGTGAAATGTGCAAACGATAAAAGCTCTGGAAAAATTGTTTGACTTATAAGTCCCAGAAAGTAATATGTGCGCCACGCAGCGACGATGAGCAGAAACAAGTTCTTCGAAGCACTCGCAAGAGGCGTGTTGGTGAGGTGGCCGAGAGGCTGAAGGCGCTCCCCTGCTAAGGGAGTATGCGGTCAAAAGCTGCATCCGGGGTTCGAATCCCCGCCTCACCGCCATTTGCATCCGTAGCTCAGCTGGATAGAGTACTCGGCTACGAACCGAGCGGTCGGAGGTTCGAATCCTCCCGGATGCACCATATTACTTGATATCGCTTTAGCAGCGATATCAAATCTGCAGTAAAGTAAGTTTCCCTGATGCATCCGTAGCTCAGCTGGATAGAGTACTCGGCTACGAACCGAGCGGTCGGAGGTTCGAATCCTCCCGGATGCACCATCTCTTACTTGATATCGCTTATCACGGTATCAGTATCGGCAGTAAAGCAAGTTTCCCGATGCATCCGTAGCTCAGCTGGATAGAGTACTCGGCTACGAACCGAGCGGTCGGAGGTTCGAATCCTCCCGGATGCACCA
>NZ_JAOWHQ010000068.1:0-58580 GCF_030332565.1 Citrobacter sp. Cpo109 | reverse complement strand
GCATCCGTAGCTCAGCTGGATAGAGTACTCGGCTACGAACCGAGCGGTCGGAGGTTCGAATCCTCCCGGATGCACCATCTTCTCCTAAATAACAGCGAAACTGATGTTTCATGGTCTGCGAGATAATCGCGAGCACCAGGGAGGATAACGTTGCTTCAGCAACGGCCCGCAGGGCGAACATGAGTGAGTAATCCTCCCGGATGCACTATATTCTCCCTCCCTCTAAATCATTTCCACATACTCTCTGAACACCCCTCAATTCGCTGTCAGCGACAAAATCAATCAATTACGATAAAATAACGTCTGGTCACTCGGCTTGTGAGAAGACGATGTACGAACGTTATGCGGGTTTGATTTTTGATATGGATGGTACCATCCTGGATACCGAGCCTACGCATCGTAAGGCGTGGCATGAGGTATTGGGGCATTATGGACTACGGTTTGATGAATATGCCATGGTCGCCCTCAATGGCTCCCCAACGTGGCGTATTGCGCAGTCGGTAATTGAATTGAACCATGCCGATCTTGATCCTCATGCACTGGCACGTGAAAAAACCGACAAGGTGAGAAGCATGCTGCTGGATAGCGTCCAGCCTTTGCCGTTGGTTGATGTCGTGAAAGCCTGGCATGGTCGTCGTCCTATGTCGGTAGGTACGGGTAGTGAAAGCGCAATTGCAGAAGCGCTGCTCGCTCACCTTGGTCTGCGTCGCTATTTTGATGCTGTAGTCGCAGCCGATCACGTACAGCACCATAAACCGGCTCCTGATACGTTTTTGCTTTGTGCCGAACGTATGGGGGTTGTTCCGGCTCGTTGCGTCGTGTTTGAAGATGCCGATTTTGGAATACAGGCGGCGCATGCCGCGGGAATGGATGCCGTGGATGTCCGGTTATTGTGAGTGATGGACTGTCGCTCCTGTCACTGTTTGCCAGCAGTTTTCTCAGTGCCACGCTATTACCCGGTAATTCTGAAGTTGTTCTGGTTGCTTTGTTGGTCTCCGGGGTCAGTCATCCCTGGGTCTTAGTCTTAACAGCAACAATGGGTAATAGCCTTGGAGGGTTAACTAACGTTATCCTTGGGCGTTTCTTTCCATTGCGTAAAACATCGCGCTGGCAAGAAAAAGCCACTGGCTGGCTGCGGCGCTATGGCGCTGTCACACTATTATTAAGCTGGATGCCGGTTGTGGGGGATTTGCTGTGCCTGTTAGCCGGGTGGATGCGCATCTCGTGGGGCCCAGTTCTCTTTTTCTTATGCCTTGGCAAGGCGCTGCGCTATGTTGTTGTCGCAGCGGTTACGACACAAGGCATTATGTGGTGGCACTAATTGTGTTGTGGGATAGCCTTCAGGGTAACCAATACCATTATGCTAATTAAAACGATTTTGACAGGCGGGAGGTCAATTTGATCCCGGACGTATCACAGGCGCTGGCCTGGCTGGAAAACCATCCTCAGGCATTAAAGGGGATTCAACGTGGTCTGGAGCGCGAAACGCTGCGTGTTAATGCAGATGGGTCATTAGCAACGACAGGCCATCCTGAGGTGTTAGGCTCAGCGCTAACGCATAAGTGGATAACCACTGACTTTGCCGAAGCATTGCTGGAGTTCATTACTCCACCCGGTGACGACATTGAGAAAATGCTCACGTTCATGCGCGACTTACATCGTTATACCGCCAGAAACCTTGGCGACGAGCGTATGTGGCCGTTGAGCATGCCTTGCTATATTGCCGAAGGTCAGGATATCGAACTGGCGCAGTATGGTTCGTCGAATACCGGTCGCCTGAAGACGCTGTACCGTGAAGGCCTCAAAAACCGCTATGGCGCGTTGATGCAGACAATCTCGGGCGTCCACTACAACTTCTCGCTGCCTATGGCTTTCTGGCAGGCGAAATGCGGTGTAACCGAAGGTGAGGATGCTAAAGAGAAGATCTCCGCGGGCTACTTCCGTCTGATCCGCAACTACTACCGTTTTGGTTGGGTGATCCCGTATTTGTTTGGTGCCTCTCCGGCCATTTGTTCCTCATTCCTGCAAGGAAAACCAACAACTCTGCCGTTTGAAAAAACCGACTGTGGGATGTATTACCTGCCGTACGCAACGTCGCTGCGCCTGAGTGACTTGGGCTATACCAATAAGTCGCAAAGCAATCTCGGAATTACGTTTAACGATTTGCATGAGTATGTGGCAGGATTAAAGCGCGCGATTAAGACGCCTTCCGAGGAGTACGCGGCGATCGGTCTGGAGAAAGACGGTAAGCGTCTGCAAATCAACAGCAACGTTCTGCAGATTGAAAATGAGCTGTATGCGCCTATTCGCCCGAAACGCGTCACTCGTCGTGGAGAAACGCCATCAGATGCGCTTCTGCGTGGCGGTATCGAGTACATCGAAGTACGCTCGCTGGATATCAATCCGTTCTCGCCTATCGGCGTGGACGAGCAGCAGGTGCGCTTCCTCGATCTGTTTATGGTCTGGTGTGCGCTGGCTGATGCCCCGGAAATGAGTAGCGATGAATTGCTGTGTACGCGTAAAAACTGGAATCGCGTGATTCTCGAAGGGCGTAAGCCTGGGCTGACGTTAGGTATTGGCTGTGAAACAGCCCAGTTCCCGCTGCCTAAGGTTGGGAAAGATTTGTTCCGCGATCTGAAACGCGTGGCACAAACGCTGGACAGCATCGATGGAGGAGAGGAGTATCAGAAGGTCTGTGATGAACTGGTTGCCTGTTTTGACAATCCTGAACTGACTTTCTCTGCCCGGATCCTACGGTCTATGATTGATGAAGGCATTGGCGGCACGGGCAAAGCGCTGGGTGAGGCTTACCGAAATCTGCTGCGTGAAGAGCCGTTAGAAATAGTGCAGGAAGCTGAATTTATTGCTGAAACCGAGGCTTCAAAGCGTCGTCAGCAGGAGATCGAAGCGGCTGATACTGAGCCGTTTAGCGTGTGGCTGGAAAAGCACGCTTGATACAAAAGAAAAAGGCCACTCGGGAGTGGCCAAAATTTCATCTCTGAAAACAGGGATGATGATAACAAATGCGCGTCTTTCATATACTCAGACTCGCCCCGGAACAAAGAGTTCAGATTATTTTTAAAAAATTTATCGGAGGTGGCTAAATGCCGTTGTTAGATAGTTTTACTGTCGATCACACCCGGATGGAAGCTCCCGCGGTCCGGGTTGCAAAAACGATGAACACCCCGCATGGCGACGCAATCACCGTGTTTGATCTGCGTTTCTGCATTCCGAACAAAGAAGTGATGCCTGAGAAAGGTATCCATACGCTGGAACACCTGTTTGCAGGTTTTATGCGTAACCACCTTAACGGTAACGGCGTTGAGATTATCGATATCTCTCCGATGGGATGCCGTACCGGCTTCTACATGAGCCTGATTGGTACGCCGGACGAACAGCGTGTAGCCGACGCGTGGAAAGCGGCAATGGCGGACGTGCTGAAAGTACAGGATCAGAACCAGATCCCGGAGCTGAACGTTTACCAGTGCGGTACGTATCAGATGCACTCTCTTAGCGAAGCACAGGATATCGCGCGTCATATTCTGGAGCGTGATGTACGCGTGAACAGCAATGAAGAGCTGGCGCTACCGAAAGAGAAACTGCAGGAACTGCATATTTAGTCTTATTGATTAGCTGTTCCAGTATTTATATTAACCCCGGTTTATGTCCGGGGTTTTTTATTGCTTAATATAATGTGTGTTTATTATATTTGCGGTGGGAATATATTATAATTTAAGTGATACCTGACCTGTTAAATAATAAAATGTGATCTGGCAAACAGAATGAGGCGGATAATTAACGATGCCAGAGTGTATTGATCACATAAACTAAAAAACATAAATAATTAATAGAAAAACATAATGGAATACGCCAGATATCCGGGTAATAACAAGACTCTTTTAATAGCCGGTAGATAGGTTTTTTATCAAATCTTATCTGGTATACATTAAACTTTAGGGATGAAAATGAAGGCTAAATATTTGGCGCTGATGATCGGTGCTTGCTTTTCTCATAACCTTTGGGCAGCAAATAATATCACTATTGAGCAGCGTCTGGCTGAACTGGAGCAACGTGTTGTTAATGCCGAAAAACGGGCATCCGATGCTGAGGCGCAAATTCGCTCGCTGAAGCAGCAGCAGGTCACCGCTACGCCGACGGTGAATGTCCAGTCTGCCGAGCCGATTGCAGCAGGTGAAACTCCGCCTAAGCTGACATTATCCGGCTTCAGCGATATTAAGTTCTATGGCGATGTCGAATTTAATATGGATGCGGCAAGCCGTTCCGGTAGCCTGACATCGACGAGAACGTCAGCGAATAAAGATTGGGCACCAGGAACCAATGAACGCTGGGATATTAACGGACGCCTGTTGCTGGGCTTTGATGGTTACCAGCGGCGGGACAACGGTAATTTTGCAGGGTTCTCGGTACAGCCTCTGGCGGACCTGACCGGAAAAATGAACCTCGATGATGCCGTTTTCTTCTTTGGTCGTGAGAATGACTGGAAAATTAAGGTTGGTCGTTTTGAAGCCTACGATATGTTCCCGCTGAATCAGGATACGTTTGTTGAATATTCGGGGAATACAGCGAACGATCTCTACAGTGACGGTTACGGCTATATCTATATGATGAAAGAAGGACGGGGACGTAGCGACAGCGGGGGTAACTTCCTGCTGAGCAAAACCATCGACAACTGGTATTTCGAAGTTAACACATTGCTGGAAAATGGCAGTACGTTATATACCGAGAAGCAGTACCACGGAATGGATTTAACCAACGATAAAAACGTGGCTTACGTCCGTCCGGTTATCGCCTGGCAAAACGGGCGTTTTTCAACGGCGATAGCGATGGAAAGTAATGTCGTTAACAACGCCTACGGCTATTACCAAAATGGGACGTGGATCGATCAGTCAGATCGTACGGGCTATGGTTTTACCATGACCTGGAATGGTCAAAAAACGGACCCGGAAGATGGCGCAGTGATTAACCTGAATACCGCCTATATGGATGCGACCGATGAGACAGATTTTACCGCTGGGGTGAATGCGTTGTGGCATCGATTTGAACTGGGTTATATCTATGCGCATAACAAAATCGAAGCCTTCAATGCTACCAATATCGATACCGTTTGTGAGGACGATTGCTGGATCACCGATCCCGGCAATTATGACATTCACACTATTCATGCCTCATATTTATTCCCCAATGTGATGGATATGAAAAACTTTAACATCTACCTCGGCGCCTATGCTTCATGGGTAGAGGCCAATCCGAATAATGGTGATAACAGCGAAGATGCGCGTTACGGCGGGCGTCTGAGATTCAAATATTACTTCTGATTGTAGGTCTAATAAAAAAGGGATCCGCAGATCCCTTTTATCAGATAGTTAGTGTGCGCCACCACCACCGCCGCCCGCACCGAAGGGCGGTTTGGCGAACCACACCAGGCCAAGCAGGACCAGGAATATCCCCGCCGACATCCAGAAGATTTCGTTAGCGGAAATAATCAGCCCCTGATTGGTGATCTGCTGAGCTATCCAACCTGAAGCCTGCTGGTGCGTCATCCCTAAATCCTGCAGCTTATCGTACATAGCCTGTGCATTTGGGTTGTAGGGGTTAACAGATTCCGTTAGCTGAGCATGGTGCAGCGACTCGCGGTTCGTCCACATTGTCGTCGTAATCGATGTACCGATGGAACCTGCCAGCGTTCGCGTAAAGTTCGACAAGCTGGATGCCGCCGCCAGACGCTCTGGAGGTAAGCCGGACAGCGTAATGGTGGTTAGCGGCATAAAGAAGCAGGCTACCGCGAACCCCTGAATAAACTGCGGCCAGGCCGACGCGCCAAAGTCCATACCCGGCTCGAACGTCCACGCACGCCAGTAGAAACAGACGGCGTACATTATAAAACTAAACGTCACCAGCCGACGCATATCCAGCTTGTGCGCGAAGCGGCCGATAATCGGCGACAGGATCACCGGAATCACCCCAACCGGCGCTGACGCCAGACCAGCCCAGGTTGCCGTATAGCCGTATACCTCCTGCAGCAGCTGCGGCAGCAGGACGATTGCGCCGAAGTAGAGCATATAGGCCAGACTGATACACAGACAGCCGATGGTAAAGTTGCGCGACTTAAACAGCGAGAGATCGACAATGGGGTGCTCGTCGGTAAGCTCCCAGACGATCAGGAAGCTGATAGCGACAACGGCGACCACCGTCAGGATGATAATCTCCTGCGAGGCGAACCAGTCCAGCTCTTTGCCGCGGTCGAGCATAATCTGCAAACTGCCGATACCGATGACCAGCAGTGCCAGACCAATGGCGTCAATGCGCCGCTGCTCGGTTTTGGTTTCCCGACCGCGCAGGGTTTGCAGGGTCATCAATACCACCACAGCCCCGATTGGCACGTTGATAAAAAATATCCAGCCCCAGTGATAGTTGTCGCTGATATAGCCCCCAAGAATAGGACCACATATCGGGGCAACAATCACCGTCATCGACCATAGCGCGAGGGCGATGGAACGCTTGGCGGGTGGATAGTTATTCAGCAACAGGCTCTGTGACAGCGGAATTAATGGACCGGCAACAATACCCTGGATTACGCGGAAGAAAATCAGCATGTTCAGGCTGGTGGACATCCCGCATGCCCATGACGCAATGACGAAGGCGATAGTTGACCACATAAAGAGTCTTACTTCGCCAAAGCGTTTTGCCAGCCAGCCGGTGATCGGAATAGAGATAGCGTTCGCCACCCCGAATGAGGTGATCACCCAGGTTCCCTGGCTCAGTGAAGAGCCGAGGTTCCCGGCGATAGTGGGGATCGCCACGTTAGCAATGGTGGAGTCCAGCACCTGCATGAATGTCGCCAGGGACAGCGCGATCGTCATAATGACGAGCTGCGCGCCTTCCAGCGGTTTTTGCTGTTGCATCACACGCACCTTTGAATTAGCCCGCGTTGGCCCGCACGATCTCTTCGATCATCTTATTGACCGGAGCAAGGTTGATTTCACGTGCATTACTTTCTGATACCGGCGTGGTACGAACCTGGCTTGCCAGAATTTGTCCGTCACGATTTGAGGTATCTACCGTAACCAGCGTAGACAAACCAATACGTAATGGATGCTGTGCCAGTTGCTGCGCATCCAGTTCGATACGTACCGGCAGACGCTGGACGACTTTGATCCAGTTGCCGGTTGCGTTCTGCGCTGGCAGCAGGGAGAAGGCGCTGCCCGTACCCATATCGAGACCGATAACTTTACCGGTATATTTTACGTCATCGCCGTAAATATCGCTGATAACGGTCGCCGGTTGGCCGATACGCATGTGCGCGAGCTGTGTTTCTTTGAAGTTGGCATCTACCCACAGGTTAGTGGCCGGAACAACCGCCATCAGCGGCGTGGTTGGGCTAATTTGTGCACCAGGCTGTACGGCGCGACGGGATACATAACCGGTCATTGGGCTGACAATTCTGGTACGTTCCAGCGCCAGCCAGGCATTGCGCACTTCGGTAGCAGCCTGTTGCACAGCGGGTTGATCTTCCAGCTTGCTACCCAGAATCATCGCCTGGTTAGCATTATATTGTTGGATCGCGACATCAAGCTGGGCCTGAGCGCTGGCGACGGCATCACGAGCGTGTTGCAGCTCTTCGCGGCCAATCAGGTTGGCATTGCCCAGCGGAACTCGGCGATTAAAGTCGCTTTGTGCCTGCGCCAGTGCGGTTTTCTGCACTTCAATGCTTGCCTGTAACTGCTTGCTGTTGATCATCAACTGGTGCGTCTGACGCACGCTGGAAGCCAGCGCAGTTTTGGCTTTTTCAAATGCCTGCTTTGCGTCCGTCTGGTCGAGGGTGACCAGCACATCGCCTTGTTTTACAAAGTCAGTGTTATCAGCCCAGACTTTCGTCACGCTGCCTGATACCTGAGCCATGATTTGAACCTGGTTCCCTGCCACGTACGCATCGTCTGTCTCTTCGACATGACGAAGTACTAAAAACCAATAAATCCCATATGCCACGGCAATGATAATAAAGAGCAAGGTCAGAAGGAGCAGCATACTTTTACGTTTGCCATTCTTCTTGACCGGTTGCTGCGGGGTTTGAGTCTCCGCATTTGCGCTCATGTTGTTCTCCACGATCTTATTTTTTTCACATCGGCTGAGCCGACCTGTTTATCAGACAGGCCAGCAGTATGCGTGCTGGCCTGTCGGTTTTTTCATTTATAAATCTGGATTTCTGAGCGAGTCGGCGCGTTAGCGCAGCGCTTCTAACACCGCGCCATCCTGCTCCATCTGATCAAGACGGGTCAGAAGTTTACGGGTAATTTGCTCAAGCTGATCTTTTTCGGTGGTGCTAAGAGACGACCAGAGCTGATGCAGGCAGTTATGCTGAGGCGGTAACACCTCTTGCAAAAATGCATGGCCTTTCTCGGTCAATTGCAGATGCAGACAGCGGCGATCGTTATCGCTTTCGCGACGTTCGATCCAGCCACGTTTTTCTAACTCATCCGCGATGCGGGTAGCGTTAGTACGTGACGAGCCAAGCGCACAACTCAGTTCAGAAGGCTGAATACTGTGGTTTTCCTGAGACTCCAGCGTAATCAACGCCATAAACAACGTCTCGTTAATCCCTTGAGCTTTCAGCATCTTATTGCGGTTTTCCAGCAGCTTGCCCTGCATGTGCATGCATAGGCGAGTCAGAAGCACTTCCTGATAAGGGAACTCTTCGTAGCGGCTGGCGCGAAATTTTAGCATTTGTTCAATGGGCGTAAACGAACTATCCATTTGGGTATAACCTCATTAATTTCAGCCGATATAGTAACGACAGTGACAAATAAAGTAAATGTATTATTTCTTTAAAATGATTGTTTTTATCTATAAGCCAACAAGCATTTTCCAGGCTAATCCATAGCCCAGAGCACTCAGTAACGTTGGAATGATGATGCTGCGGGTCTTATAGAAGCTTGCGCCCAGTATGACAAACCCCACCAGCGTAGGCACGAACCGACGAGCGTCGTGCATCACTTCTGGCGCGGTAGACACCACCAGCAGGGCGCAAATAGATGCAATGCCAATAGTGTCGAGTAATATGCCCGTCGCGCCGCGCTTCGTCGGGCGAACATTGCCCACCCCAAGACGGAGTGGCAAATAGCGAAAACAGTAATTAACGCAGCCGACCAACAGGCCAAGTAGCAGAACCTCATAGCTCATCAGGACCTCCCTGCCAAAATGACTGGATGAGCGCCGTCAGGCATCCGCAGACAATACCTGCAAGGATAGCGGCAGGTATGGAAAACAGCATGACGCCAGCCAGCGCCCCGGCCAGGGAGGCAGTCACGCAGAGCGCTTGTTTACGTTGGAATGACGCGAGCAGGAAGCTCATAAACAGCGCCGGGAGCATGAATCCCAGTGCCGCTTCAACCGCCGGGTAATCCTTGAGTAAACCACTGCCGGAAAACGCGCCGATCACCGTACCAAACACCCAGGAGGCCCAGGAGCACAGTGCGATGCCGATCATCCAGTTTTCACTCCAGCGCCGATTATCCCGGACCAGTTTTGCCGTTGCGGCGGCAAAGACTTCATCGGTAAGGCCAAAAGCCCACAGTGCACTTTTGGGTTTACTCAGTCGCTGGGCTATTCGGCTGCGCAGGGAAGGGCCGTACAAAACATGGCGGACATCCATGGCCATGACGGTCAGCGCGGCGACCCACAGCGAACTGCCCGCAGCGAGCATGGTGGTAATGACAAACTGGCTGGCCCCCGCATAGATAATGCAGGAGAAAAAGACGCTTTCAACCGGCGTAAAGCCAAGGCGAGTGGCATTGAGACCAAATGCAAAAGCGACCGGAATATAGCTGATGACTATTGGCAGGCTGTCTTTGAATCCTTCTGTTAACGTTGCCGAACAGGATTCAGACTGGGGTACAGGGCTTTCCATAGGGTTATAGGTTTCATTACCGAAATTAATATAACTTGGTTCAATGAGTTATAACCTTAGCAGACTGATGGGCTCCTTAACACCCTGTGGAGCCCAATCAGCGGTAAACATGCACTATACGCTTAATTTACGGCTTCCTGACGGTGAAAACCTCGCCACCAGACCACCAGGTTGAGTATGGCAACGGTCGTACCTGCCAGACAAACTCCAGCCCACCCGGCATGCTGCCAGGCGGAGGCTGAAATCAGCGAACCCGCCGCTCCGCCAATAAAATAGCTGGTCATGTATCCGGCGGTCAGGCGATTACGCGCGTCAGGATGAATGCGATAGATAACCGTCTGGTTGGTGATGTGTACGCCCTGAACGGTGAGATCCAGCACCAGAATGCCGATAATCAGCATGGGGACGGAAGTGTGCCCAAGCCAAATAGCAAGCCAGGAGAGCAGCAGTAATAGCAGCCCCATAGTTGTGGTCAGGTGGGATTTACCCTTATCGGCAAAACCGCCTGCCGGACGTGCGCCTAATGCACCTGCGGCACCCGCCAGACCGAACAGACCAATCATGCCTTCTGAATAGTTAAACGGCGGTGCGGCGAGCAAAAACGCCATTGATGTCCATAGGATACTGAAATTGGCAAAGGTCAGACAGCCCAGCATCGCGCGGGTACGCAGCAGTTTATCGTGGATAAACAGGCTGAATACCGAACCCAGAAGTTGCGGGTAGTTAAGATGCGTTTCTGATTTCATCTTCGGCAGACCGCGCCACAGCGCAATCGCCATCAGCGCCATTAATACCGATGCCACCCAAAACACGGTGCGCCAGCCGCCCAAATTGGCCAGTAATCCCGCTACGGTGCGTGCCAGCAGAATGCCCAACAGCAGGCCGCTCATAATCGTGCCGACAACTTTACCGCGCTTGTCTGGCGTGGCAAGTGTCGCCGCCAGCGGAACTAAAATCTGTGCGACTACCGAGAACAGTCCGGTCAGAGCGGTGCCGAGGATCAGCATACTCAGTGACTGACTGCTGGCGGTAATCAGCATGCCACCAGCCGCGAGCAACGTCATGGAGACGATCAGCATCCGACGTTCGAACATATCGCCAAGCGGGACTAAAAACAGCAGACCAGCGGCGTAGCCGAGTTGGGCCGCGGTGACGATAAACCCGGCAGTACTGGCAGATAGCGAAAAGTTACGCGCAATGGTATCAAGCAGCGGTTGCGCATAATAGTTACTGGCGACGGCAAGGCCGGTGGCGATAGACATTAACAGGATCAGCGAAGGGCTAAGTCCCTGAGTGGTTTTCGTCATTGTTTTCAACTGAGTAATGGGTTGCAGAAAACAATCATAACGGAAGTGATTAAATGTTGCTGATTTGTTGAGTGATGGATTGTGCGATTGGGGGAAGGAGGATAGGCCGGATTAGGTGCATCGCGCCACCATCCGGCATTTATGCGGTTACAGGCCTGATGGCGCTACACTCATCAGGCCTGTGAGTGGATTATTTCTGCGCGGCCAGCGCTTCGTTCACCCAGCCGTCAAACTGCTGCTGGTGGGCTTTGATCCAGCCGTCAACGTGACCCTGCACGTCGGCTTCAGACGCTTTCCCGTCGTGCATCATTGCGTTCTGTGCGTTGATATCCGCCAGCGGCAGCTTCATGATGGCAAACAGTTTCGCCGCAGCCGGGTTTTTCTCCGCCCAGGCTTTATTGGCGACAATATGCATAGTGTTCACCGGGAAGCCGTAGTTGGCACCGTTTGGCAGTTTGGTATCAATATCTTTCTGCTCGCCTGGCAGGGAAGAGAACGGTACCTGCAGCCAGACCACATCTTTACCCGGCTTCATTACGTCGCTGACCCAGTACGGTGTCCAGGTGTAGTAAAGAATGGGTTTACCTTCTTTGAAGCGGGTAATGGTGTCGGCCATCATCGCCGCATAGTTACCGTGGCTGACCTCGACGGTTTTTTCCAGATCGAAAGCTTTGTTCTGGTGGTTGATTACTGCTTCACAGCCCCAGCCCGGTGAACAGCCCATCATATCGGCTTTTCCGTCACCGTTGGTGTCAAAGATTTTAGCGATCTTCGGATCTTTTAACTGGGCGATATTGGTGATTTTATACTGCTCAGCGGTTTTCTTGTCGATCAGATAACCCTGTGCGGCACCTGTAACGAATACCCCCTCGCGATAAAACTTTTTGTCTCCGCCCGCAGCGGCGTACATATCATCATGTAGCGGCTGCCAGTTCACGGCGGTAAAAGTTGCATCGCCAGAGGCAATGGAGGTATAGCCGACGTTGTAGTCAACTTCGCTGGTTTTGTTAACGGTGTAACCCAGTTTCTCCAGCGCACGGGCGACTAATTGCGTCTGGAAGGATTCTTCAGAGATAGTGCTCTGGATTGGCTGTACGGTGATGCCTTTGCCCGGCAGGTCGGCAGCGAAAGTGCTGGTGGAGACAAGGGTGGCAAACGCTGTGGCAATAATTACTTTCTGTCGCATCGTTGTTCCTTATTACACTTCATCCTGAATGATTTTGTGCAAGTTAATGAATTGTAGGCCCGGTAAGCATGCGCCACCGGGCAACGGGTGAATTACTTCGTGAATGGGCGAGTGATAAGCCCAATGGGACCGGTGGTGTACCAGCGACGGTTGCCACGACTACGCGAGTCGCGACCAACGGCCTGCGTCAGGCGATCCAGGATGATGGCGAGGATCACAATCCCAACCCCGCCGACGGTGGCAAGCCCCATATCCAGACGACCGATTCCGCGCAGAACCATCTGGCCCAGTCCGCCGACGGCAATCATCGACGCGATGACGACCATTGAGAGCGCCAGCATCAGCGTCTGGTTAACCCCAGCCATAATGGTGGGCATTGCCAGCGGGAGCTGCACTTTAAACAGCATCTGACGCGGGCTGGCGCCAAACGAGCGCGAGGCTTCAATCAGATCGGCTGGCACCTGGTTAATCCCCAGAATAGTCAGACGCACGATTGGCGGCAGGGCGAAGATAATCGTCACCACTACGCCCGGGACGTTACCAATACCGAAAAGCATGACAATCGGCACCAGATAGACAAACGCGGGTGTGGTTTGCATGGCGTCCAGCAGCGGGCGAACAATTTTTGCTGCCCGTGGACTGCGCGCCAACCAGATTCCCATCGGCAGACCGATAACCACGCAGAACAGCAACGCGGTCAACACCAGCGCCAGGGTTATCATGGCCTGCGACCACGCGCCGATGGCACCGATGGCAATTAAGGAAATCAGCGTAGCAACGCCCATCCCCACGCCGGAAATCTGCCAGGCAATCAGCGCGAACAGGATAATCGCTACCGGGGCTGGCATACCTAACAGCAGCTGTTGAAAGCCGTTGAGAATGTAATCCACCGGGACACGAATGCCCTGGAAGACCGGACGGAAATGGGTAACGACCCAGTCGATCCCCTCTGTGACCCAACTGTCCAGCGGGATCAGCGTTTTATGGAACGGATCCATAATATTGAAATGCTCTGGTGCCGGCGCGGGTGCGCTGGTCAGCCAGTCCGCGCCACCACCGTCAGTGGGTGCGCCTGATGGCGTACTCCAGGCATCAGCATTTTGTGCGGCACTGTCGGCCGCTGGTGTGGTGTCCCACGGATTAGTTTGATCAGCCATTGTTTACCCCCTCACGATCTAAAGCCTGTAACAGCATGCGTTTTGAAATGACGCCCACATACTGCTGTTCCTCATCTACAACCGGCACCGCGCACGGGGCCTGACCGACATGAGAAAGCAACTCGCTGAGAGGGGTTTGTGCATCCACGGCCAGCGGCTCATTAATTAACGCCGCTTCAATTCCTTGCGCCTGACTTAACGCTGTTTTTAATGAGTCGATAGAGACAATACCGACAAACTTATTACCGCGCTCGATCACGTAACCATATTCGCGATCTTTGTCCTGCAACAATTGCAGCGCAGAACGTGGACCCACCCCGGGCGTTTTACGAATTAAACCCTCGGGGCTACGGCGTGAAATATCTTTCGCACTGAAGACCTGGCTAATATCAACGCCGCGGAAGAAGGTGCGTACATAATCATTGGCCGGATTATTCAGGATTTCATCCGGCGTGCCGACCTGGACCACTTCACCGTTTTGCATAATGGCAATTCTGTCGCCAATACGCATAGCTTCGTCGAGGTCATGCGATATAAATACCACGGTACGTTGATGCTTCGCCTGTAGCTTTACCAGCTCATCCTGCATCTCGGTACGAATTAACGGATCGAGGGCTGAGAAGGCCTCATCCATTAATAAGATGTCAGGGTTAATGGCTAATGCGCGGGCGAGGCCCACACGCTGGCGCATCCCTCCGGAAAGTTCATCCGGGTAGCCGTGAGCATAATTCTCCAGACCAACCTGACGCAGCGCATCTAACGCTTTTTCACGACGTTCATCCGCACCTACGCCGGCTAATTCCATACCGAATGCCGTATTGTCGAGAACCGTCATGTGCGGCATCAGGGCAAAGGACTGGAACACCATCGCAATCTTTTTTCTGCGCACCTCGCGAAGCTCAGCATCGGATATCCGGGCGATGTCTACGCCGTCAATCAATACCTGTCCGCGGGTGGGTTCAATCAGGCGATTGAGAAGGCGTACCATTGTGGATTTACCCGAACCGGATAATCCCATGATGACAAATATCTCGCCTTCTTCAATGGCCAGACTGGCGTTCTTAACGCCAAGCGATAGCCCCGTTTTATCCAGAATCTGCTCTTTTGAAAGTCCTTTTTCAATATATTTGAAGGCTCTCTGGGGATGCTCTCCAAATATCTTATAGAGATTTTTAACTTCTAATTTAATTGCCATGCAATAGAATGATTCCTGTTATTTGTTTATATCGATATATTACCTGATGGAAATAGTGACCTTTTTCTACCCTAACATACTGAGAATCTGAGACAACCCTGAATTTGGTTGTGGCATGAATATTGCCGAAGGCCAGGCGGCGGGACTTCCCGTGATATAAGGGCTGAGCGCGAATGCGGGCGGGTTAATATTTTTTGTAAATGCCAATGAAAAATCGCCTGAATTGCTGGAATGCAGGCGAATAATGCGGCTGATATTGAGTGTAGATCACACAATTATATTTGCACAACAAAAGTGTGATCCTGTTAAAATATTTCCGCGAAAAATGTACGGTATTTCCCACAGAATTGATTGCTAGAAATTCCAGTCGTCGTCTTCGGTTTCGACCGCTTTTCCCATCACATAGGATGAGCCAGAACCCGAGAAGAAATCGTGGTTTTCGTCAGCGTTGGGCGACAGCGCGGCAAGGATTGCCGGGTTAACCTCCGCCATTTCAGGTGGAAATAGCGCCTCATACCCCAAATTCATCAATGCCTTATTGGCGTTGTAGCAAAGGAAGGCTTTGACGTCATCCACCCAGCCTGTTTCTGCATACAATTCTTCCGTATAGCGCGCTTCGTTATCATACAATTCCATCAGCAGATCGAAGGCAAAGTTCTTTAACTCCTCGCGTGCGGACTCGGAAATATGCTCCAGACCTTTTTGATATTTATAACCAATGTAATACCCATGAACGGCCTCATCACGAATAATCAGGCGAATAAGATCGGCTGTATTGGTCAATTTTCCGCGGCTGGAAAAATACATCGGTAACCAGAAGCCGGAATAGAACAGGAAGGATTCCAGAAACACGCTGGCTATTTTTTTCTTCAACGGTTCGTCGCTGGCGTAATGTGTCAAAACGATCTGCGCTTTGCGCTGGAGTGGGGTATTTTCTTCACTCCAGGCGTAGGCTGCATCCACATCTTTGGTCTGGCAAAGGGTGGAGAAAATTGAGCTGTATGAACGGGCGTGCACCGCCTCCATAAAGCTGATATTCGACAGCACCGCCTCTTCATGCGGTGTTAACGAATCAGCCATTAACGCTGGTGCTCCGGCAACATTCTGAATGGTGTCGAGCAACGTCAGCCCGGTAAAAACGCGGATTGTTAACTGCTGTTCGGCGGCGTTCAACGTTTGCCAGGCCGAAATGTCATTGGAGAGCGGGACCTTTTCCGGGAGCCAGAAGTTACTGGTCAGACGGTTCCATACCTCAAGATCTTTATCATCCTCAATCTTGTTCCAGTTGATGGCGCTCACGCGGGATAATGTCATTTTCTCCTCCTTACAGCGCGCATGACACGCAGCCTTCTATTTCGGTGCCTTCCAGCGCCAACTGGCGTAGTCGGATGTAGTACAGGGATTTGATGCCCTTACGCCAGGCGTAAATCTGCGCTTTATTGATATCACGCGTGGTGGCGGTATCGGGGAAAAAGAGCGTCAGTGAAAGCCCCTGATCGACATGGCGTGTTGCTTCTGCGTAGGTATCAATGATTTTTTGTGGACCGATCTCATAGGCATCCTGATACAAGGCCAGATTCTCATTGGTCATAAACGGGGCAGGGTAGTAAACGCGCCCGGTTTTGCCCTCTTTGCGAATCTCCACTTTCGACACGATCGGGTGAATGCTTGACGTGGCATGATTGATGTAGGAGATAGAACCGGTGGGGGGAACCGCCTGTAAATTCTGGTTATAAATGCCGTAGCGCATCACATCTTCACGCAGCTGTGACCACATCTCGCGCGTCGGCAGCGTAATGCCGCTGGCGGCAAACAGCGTGCGAACCTTGTCGGTTTTTGGCTGCCAGTCGCCCTGCAGATACTGGTTAAAATATTCGCCGCTGGCGTAGCGCGACTGTTTGAATCCGGCAAAGGTTTGACCGCGCTCGTGGGCGATCTTCATTGACGTATTCAGCGCATGCCAGGTGATGGTGTAGAAATAGAGATTGGTGAAATCCAGCCCTTCCGGCGAACCGTAGGCGATCCCCTCCCGCGCCAGATACCCGTGCAGATTCATCTGCCCAAGACCAATTGCGTGCGACGCGCTGTTTCCGGTCTCAATCGAGGGCACGCTGCGGATATGGCTCATGTCCGAAACGGCGGTTAAGCCACGAACCGCCGTTTCCACGGTACGACCAAAGTCGGGTGAATCCATGGTATGGGCAATGTTTAACGAGCCGAGATTGCAGGAAATATCGTGCCCGGTCTGTGCGTAATTGAGATTTTCATCGTAGGTAGAGGCACTGTTAACCTGCAAAATCTCCGAGCACAGGTTGCTCATATTGATCCGACCGGCAATCGGATTGGCGCGATTCACCGTATCTTCAAACATGATGTAAGGATAGCCAGACTCAAACTGGATCTCGGCCAGCCGCTGGAAGAAATCGCGGGCGTTAATGAATTTTTTGCGCACACGTTCGTCGGCAACCAGTTCGTCATACCGCTCACTCACGGCGATATCACCGAACGGTTTGCCGTAAATCCGTTCCACGTCATACGGTGAGAACAGCGCCATTCGGGCATTTTCTTTCGCCAGTTGAAAGGTAACATCCGGGATCACCACGCCAAGCGAGAGCGTTTTGATGCGGATTTTCTCGTCGGCGTTTTCGCGCTTGGTATCGAGAAAACGTAAAATATCCGGATGGTGTGCGTGCAGATACACCGCCCCCGCACCCTGACGTGCCCCGAGTTGATTCGCATAAGAAAACGCATCTTCCAGCATTTTCATTACTGGGATCACCCCAGATGACTGGTTCTCAATGCGCTTTATGGGCGCTCCTGCCTCGCGCAGGTTGGAGAGTAAAAATGCCACGCCGCCGCCGCGTTTGGAGAGCTGAAGTGCGGAGTTGACCGCCCGACCAATAGACTCCATGTTGTCTTCAATACGCAACAGGAAGCAGGAGACCAGCTCACCGCGTTGCTGTTTTCCGCAGTTTAAAAAGGTTGGTGTGGCGGGCTGAAAGCGCCCGGAAAGCATTTCATCGGTCAGCTGCATCGCGAGCGTTTCATCGCCCTGCGCCAGCGTGAGCGCCACCATTGTGACCCGATCCTCAAAGTCTTCGAGATAGCGCTTACCGTCGAACGTTTTCAGCGTATAGCTGGTGTAGAACTTCCATGCGCCGAGGAACGTCTGGAAACGGAATCCGCTGGCGTGGGCATGGTTGAATAGCTTCAGCACGAACGCGCGATCGTAGCGGGCTAACACGCTGGCATCGTAATAGCCTTCATCCACCAACGTTTCCAGACGCTCCTGCTGGCTGGCAAACGCCATCGAGTTTGGGCGGACGTGGGAGGCAAAGAAAGCCTCCACCGCCTGATGGTCTTTGTCGAACTGAATGCGCCCGGCTTTATCGTACAGATTCAGCATGGCGTTCAGGGCGTGATAATCCAGCGTTGGCTGCATTACACGTTCTGCGGTTGTTGTTGCCAAAATTCGCTCACTCCTTTTCGAACGTTGTCGATATCGCTTTGGGTGCCCATCAGCTCAAAGCGATAGAGCCACGGCACGCCGCATTTTTGTGAGATGACATCACCCGCGCGACCGTAGGCGTCACCGAAATTACGATTGCCGGAGGCGATCACTCCACGGATTAACGCCCGGTTGTGCGTATCGTTTAAAAAGCGGATCACCTGTCTTGGGACCGCGCCAGCAGTGCCGCCGCCACCGTAGGACGGCACGATTAATATGTAAGGTTCGTCTACCCGGATCCGCTCGCGTTCGTTAAGCGGAATGCGGATGGCTGGCAGCCCCAGACGCTGCATAAAGCGGTGCGTATTTTCGGAGCTGCTGGAGAAGTAGACGAGCTGACTCATGCGCTGGCCACACGGTGTTCCGGATGCAGACGGTTGATCATGTCCGGGCGAAACCCTGACCAACTGGTTTCACCCGCGACCACGACCGGTAGCTGGCGAAACCCTTGATCGCGCAGGCTATCAGCCAAATCGGGTTGTAAATCGACGTTTACCATCTCAAAGTCAAAACCACGGCTTTCCATTGCCCGTTTGGTGGCGTGGCACTGAACACAGTTATTGCGAGTGTAAATAATAATGCGCATGATTCGTATTTCCATTTAAAAATAAAGGATCGGCGCGATAGAGGGCGTCGGGTTGTGTGTGTCCTGATAGGAGAGATACTAGATGTAGTTTTAAAAAGATTCAACCATACAAGATATGGGAATTTTAGATTGATGATGAGCTGGGTGATGAGCGTGACGGGGGAAGTGATATGTACCATCGCAGGTTGCCGAATGACGACGCGTCGCGTCTAATCCGGCCTACAGGAAAGTACTTCCCGGGCCGGATAAGGCATTTATGTCGCCATCCGGCAGCGCAGAATCACATGCGCATCCCCACCGCCAGACGGTTAAAGCAGTTCATCAGGCTAATGGCAAATGTCAGGTCGCTAATTTCTTTCGCGCTGAAATGGTCTAGCAGCGGCAGATAAACGTCATCTTCGGCGTGAGTAGTGGCAATCTGGGTGACCGATTCGGCCCACGCCAGCGCCGCACGTTCCTGCTCGCTGAAGTGGTGACTCACCCGCCAGCCTGCCAGTGCGTCCAGTTTGGCCTGCGCAACACCGGATTTGCGCAGTGCTTTACTGTGCATTTCCAGACAAAAGGCGCAGCCGTTGATTTGCGAAACCCGCAGGTAAATCAGTTCCGTCAACGTAGGTTCCAGCGCGCAGTTTTCCAGCGCTTGGCTTGCCTGAACCAGAGCGTTATAGATTTCAGGACTGAGTTCGTAATAGGGCTGGCGTAACATTGTCATGGTATTTCTCCTCGTTTGGATGACCCGCAATGTAGCACTATAATGGACTGCAACAGAGAGCCATATTGTTGCCAAAAAAGCAGACCATAAATGCCACGTTATCAGCAAATCGCCCGTCAGTTAAAAAACGCAATTGAGAAAGGCGAACTCAAGCCTGGCACCAGATTGCCCTCCAGCCGGACCTGGGCCCAGGAGCTGGGAGTATCACGCTCGACGGTGGAAAATGCCTATGCAGAGCTGGTGGCGCAGGGCTGGCTCGCGCGGCGTGGGCAGGCAGGAACGTTTGTCAGTGAGCAACTGCGACCAGAAAGGGCGCCTGCATCGCCTGCCATCTTCGCCGGAGAAAATCCCAGACCGCAACCTTTTCAGATGGGATTACCCGCACTCGATCTTTTTCCGCGTGAAGTCTGGGCACGGGTGATGGGACGGCGTTTACGCACCCAAACGCGTTTTGATCTGGCGGTGGGCGATGTATGTGGCGAACGGGTGTTACGCCAGGCAATTGTTGATTACCTGCGCGTTTCACGCAGTATTGAATGCCAGCCAGAGCAGATTTTTATCACTTCAGGCTATGCGGCATCAATGACGTTAATCCTGCGCGCTCTGGCGCATCCCGGTGAGGGAATGTGGGTCGAAGATCCCGGTTTTCCGCTGATCCGGCCCGTGGTGGCTCAGGAACGCATTGAGTTGATGCCGGTAGCGGTGGATGCCGATGGTCTGGATGTCAGCGCCGGGATCCGTGACTACCCGCAGGCGCGTTTTGTACTGCTCACTCCCGCACATCAAAGCCCACTGGGGGTAGCACTGTCTTTGGACCGTCGCCACCAGTTGCTGGAGTGGGCGACTCGCGTGCAGGCGTGGGTAATCGAAGATGACTATGACAGTGAATTTCGTTACCACGGTAAGCCGTTACCGCCGCTAAAAAGTCTGGATGCGCCCCAGCGGGTGATTTATGCCGGAACGTTCAGTAAATCGATGTTTCCGGCTTTGCGCACGGCGTGGCTGGTGGTGCCTCCGACTCAGGTCGAATATTTTCGTCAGCAGGCGGCGCTAACGGCCTGTAGCGTTCCGGTTTTATGGCAGCAAACGCTGGCAGATTTTATGCAAGATGGCCACTTCTGGCGGCACTTAAAACGTATGCGACAGCATTATGCTCAGCGACGACAATGGATGGAAAACGCCCTGACTGAACAAGGGTTTAGCGTCATTTCTCAGGAAGGTGGGATTCAACTGGTGATGAGTGTAGACGGAGATGATATTGCGCTGGTGCGCAAAGCGAATCAGGCCGGGTTAGCGGTTCAGGCGCTAAGCCGCTGGCGAATAACGTCAGAAGGAAAGGGTGGAATATTGCTGTCATTTACCAATATCAGCTCGGCGGAAATGGCGCAACAGGCGGCCTACCAACTGAGGTTGGCGCTGACATAAATCTGTACGGTTCTTAAGATATTCATCTCATCGTGTTCACTCGTTTATGGACTTTTCTGAAAGCGTTGTTAATGCTGAATCAGGTAAGGTAAGCCCGCAGTAAAAGATAACGAGGAAAATAATATGTATTTACGACCTGATGAGGTGGCGCGCGTACTTGAAAAAGTGGGCTTTACCGTTGATGTAGTGACGCAGAAAACGTACGGCTATCGGCGTGGCGAAAATTATGTGTATGTTAATCGTGAAGCTCGCATGGGGCGTACCGCATTAATTATCCATCCCACGTTGAAAGAACGTAGCTCTTCGCTGGCGGAACCGGCAACGGATATTAAAACTTGCGATCATTACCAGCAATTCCCGCTGTATTTAGCCGGAGAGACTCATGAGCATTATGGTATTCCGCACGGCTTTAGCTCGCGTATTGCGCTTGAACGTTATCTGAGCGGGCTGTTTGGCGACGTTAATTCTAACTAATAACGCGACTGGCAGTGCCAGTCGCGAAGAAGCGTGTCAGGCTTTAGCCTGATGATAGCTGCTGACCTTAAACAAGCGGCGGCAATAATCAAGAAAGTAGCCATAGACAGCGCCCATCAGCATTGACACCACGATGTTCGAACTTACTGCAGCTGTAATCTGATGCCAGTCTGCGCCAACCGTCAGCAGAATAATCACATACACCGGCGACTGGAAGGTGACATAAGCCAGCACATCCGCCAGATTTTTTGCCCATCCTGCCTGCGTGGCTTTACGGGCCGCGCGCATGAACAAATCACGATACATGCCGTATGGCCACGCGATCAGTATGTTGACAGGGATAGCGACTAATCTGGAATACAGCGACTGTTCGAAGCTCATTCCAGAAAGGAATATTTCGATCAACATGTTCACGACAGAACAATAAACAACCATCGCGAACGTGTCTGCTACTGCATGACGCAAGCGTGACTGCGGAGAGAACATGTTAATGCTCCTTGTAAAAAGGGGAAAAAAGGTTTTGAATACCTTAACAGCTAGTGATTTGTCTTGCTGCTTTCGCGCTTTAATAGGATATCTGCCTGGATAATAACTAGCAACTAGCTGGAAATTTTTATTTATTGTCTTTTTGTCGATAAAATGCTCTGTAATGGTTTGTTTTTTGTTCGTTTTGGTGTTTTCGTTGCTGTATTAATTAAAGTCTTTTTAGATCAAAGAGTTATTGTTGCTTGTTTTTCTGAATTTTTTGCGCTCCTTTTCTGAATGTTGACTGATGTGCAATATGTATACTCGTTGGTTCCACGAGATGCTGTGGCTTGTTTCTTAAGTGACGCGCTGAGATACCTTGCAGGTATATTCAAAGCTGCAATCAGGGTAATAGAATATATTGTCTGGGCGATAGCAGAATGGATGCTATAAATATCATAGTTGGCTATTTGTTTAATGATAAACGAATAAATTAGACTGGAAATATAATAATCAGTTGCATACAATATTTAGCGTAATACCGTTTTTATGTTTTACGTTAAAGAGGTTTTGTTAATATGAGTTCAATGTTAAAAAACTTAAATAATATCCGCTCGCTGCGTGCAATGGCTCGTGAATTTTCCGTTGATGTACTGGAAGATATGCTTGAAAAATTCAGGGTAGTGACCAAAGAACGGCGCGATGAAGAAGAACAGCTACAGCGCCAACGTGCAGAACAGCAGGCAAAAATTAATGCCTTGCTGGCGCAGATGCAGGCAGACGGGATCAGCCCAGAGGAGCTGCTGAGCATAACACCTGCGACGGCACGTTCAGTTAAAAAACGCCAACCGCGCCCGGCGAAATATCGTTTTATCGATCTCAATGGTGAAACGAAAACATGGACCGGACAAGGTCGCACACCGAAGCCAATTGCCCAGGCGCTGGCTGCCGGTAAATCTCTTGATGACTTTTTGATCTAATTGCGAAGGCGGTGAGGAGATCCTCACCGCTTATTTTCAGCAAACGCCGAAATCACCCTCTTCGGTATATCGCGTGACATCAGCTGCTTTCAGCGTAAATTTATCACCGCTTTCATTACTGGCTTGTACCGCCACAATTTGATCGTCATTGACTTCAACAACCTTCAGTTTTGGACCGCCCATACGCGGTTGAACCAGATCGCCAGGTTTAAACATATTGTTGCGCTCCTTTATTTATCATTTATCGCAGAACTCACCATAGATCACGTCAACCGGCGGGTACAGTGCTGTTTCAATGATTACCGCTTAATGAGTACGTCGGTTCCAGGGCATGATGTCCAGTAATCGCGCCATACCGCAAAAGCCGGTCATGCCAGCGAGAATCAGCCCGGCGCCTACAAAACCGCTCAGCAGGAAGAAGGCGCTGCTAACGCTATAGCCCAGAATAACGCCGAGTAGGGCAAGGCTACCTGTGGCTATCTGCACCTGACGCATCAGCGGTAACGGTTGTGAACTGTCTTTCGCCACCGGCAACCCTGCGGCTTTCCAGCCGTCAATTCCACCTTCCAGCAACCAGACCTGCGCGGGTGCGGCGATGGCGCTCAGTTTTGTTGCCGCATTTTGTGTACGTTTGCCTGACTGGCAGTGAAAAATCACCTGCTCGGCGCGTAAATTCGCAGGCAGCGATCCCTGCTCAAGGGTAGGTAACGGCGCCAGATGTGCCTCAGGAATATGCTCGTGCAGATACTCGTCAGCATCGCGGATATCAATCAGTTTTGCACCCTGCGCGACCAGTGTCTGCGCCTCGCGTGGGGAAATCATCCCAATAGTCATGATGGCTCCTTATGGGCAATACAGTGTTTTTAATGTGGCGATCAACGAATTCACAGCCGCATTTTTAATGGAGTAGAGGATGCGCTGAGCATCGCGCTGGCTTTCTATCAGACCTTCTTCACGCATACGCGACAGATGCTGGGATGTGGCGGAAGGGCTAAGGCCGGTAACACGGGCTAACTCACCCGCGCTGGTACCGGGTGAACCACAGAGCATGCACAAAATCAGCAACCGTTTCGGGTTACTCATCGCTTTTAGCAGGGCGGCAGCCTGTTCAGCGCTGGCCTGGAGTTGTTCAAGTTCAGTCATATGTATTTAAGCATGATCTAAATTAAGCGTATTCTAAAATAAGTAACCAACGTACGCCAGCGTAAAGAGCGTAAAGGAGGGTAAAACAGCCGCGGAATGCTGGCAGAGTTGGGTAGAATGGCTACTCTTAGAGATAAAATCTCTTTTTAAACAATGATTAACTTTTGCTTGTAGGGAGTGTGTATGGGTTTCTGGAGAATCGTTTTTACTATTATTCTGCCCCCGCTTGGCGTGCTGCTGGGGAAGGGATTCGGCTGGGCATTTATCCTCAATATCGTTCTGACGCTGCTGGGCTACATTCCTGGTTTGATCCATGCCTTCTGGATACAGACGCGTAACTAATTCCTTTCTACTACGGCGCTTTGGCGCCGTTTTCTTTGTGCCCCTTTCTCCTCTGCTACACTTTTGGGTGTTGATTGTAAATTACCGAGGTGGATATGGGACTCTTCAATTTTGTAAAAGATGCAGGTGAAAAACTGTGGGATGCGGTCACTGGAAACCATGACACAGCCGATCTGGCAAAAAAAGTGCAGGAACACCTGAACAAAACCGGCATCCCTGATGCGGATAAAGTGGACGTGCAAATTAACGAAGGCAAAGCCACTGTTTCTGGTGAGGGATTAAGTCAGGAAGCGAAAGAAAAAATTCTGATCGCGATTGGTAATATCTCCGGTATCGCCAGCGTAGACGATCAGGTTAAAACCTCTGCTCCCGCGAGCGAAAGCCAGTTTTATACCGTGAAATCTGGGGATACCCTGAGCGCTATTGCCAAACAGGTTTACGGTAATGCCAACCTGTATAACCAGATATTTGAAGCGAATAAACCAATGCTGAAAAGCCCGGATAAAATCTATCCTGGGCAGGTTTTACGTATTCCGGAACAGTAATATTATTCAGGCTTATTGCGTCAGCAATTTACCGGACATAGCCTGTTGAATTATCGGAATCGGCGTCAGCAAGTGCTGGCGCATTAATTCGCTGGCGCGCGCGGCATCACGTGCCAGAATCGCTTCGGTCAGCGTCTTGTGCTGATCGTGTTTGTCTTCCAGCATTTCAACCGACAGTACCGTTTTACGCAGCCAGATAAACCGGTAGCGCGCCGCCAGAGAAAACAGCCGTTCACGCATTTGCAGCAGATATTGTGAACCACAGCCGGCGACAATCGCCGAGTGAAACGCCTGGTGGCGCTGATCCCACTCGTCGAGCATCTGTTCGCTGGCGTCAATGGCCTCAAGCTTACTGAGCATATGTGCGCGCGCCAGAATTTCAGCTTCCCAGGCGTCGTCGCCGCGTTCAATGGCCAGCGCGACCAGCATGGCTTCCATATTGGCGCGGGCATCGAAAATATCGAGCAACTCCTGCTCTGACATCGGGGCGACACGATACCCTTTCTGATTAACCACCGTCACTAACCGCTCAGCAACTAACTGCGAAAGCGCTTCGCGCAGCGGTCCCACACCTAGCTCATAGCGTGAGGTTAGCAGGCTCATACGCAGTTTTTCATCAGGCTGATACACACCGCGGATGATGTCGTTCTTCAGCCAGCGGTATCCATCAATGGCCGTCGGTTGGGGAATGGCGGTCATGGTCATACTCCTGAAAGGATTTCCCGGCCTGAGCCGGGAACAGGTTTAATGCGTATTTTGCAATGGTGCTTTTTGCCACGATAGCAGTTTTTTCCAGCGTGACATAATGGGCACGGTGCAAATAATTCCTATGGCTAACAACCCGGTAGAGATAACTTCCAGCTGTTGTGCCGGGCGAAACAGCATGACCACCAGCACAAAGATAATAAACGCGATGACCAGCCAGGTAAGCCACGGATAGAGCCACATTTTCAGTTTAATTTCACCGCCTCGCGCCAGCAGGATTTTGCGCATCCGCAGTTGAGAAACGGCAATGACCAGATACACCAGCAGCGCGATGGCACCGGAGCTGTCGATCAGGAATTTAAATACCTTGGCCGGGGCGTAATAATTGACGATGACGGTGAGGAACGCGGCACCTGTCGACAGTAACACCGCCACATAAGGCGTTTTGCTGCGGTTCGTTTTACCCATAAAGGCGGGGGCATCGCCACGGCGGCTCAGGGAGTAGAGCATACGCGATGACGTATACAGCGCGGAGTTAAGACAGCTGGTCACCGACAGTAAAATGACGCAGTCCATGATCAATTTCGCGTGCGGGATATGCAGTAGCTCCAGCACCGAGCGGTAAGAACCGACTTCTTTCAGGCCCGGCATATTCCACGGGATCAGCGCCACCACCACAAAAATAGAGCACAGATAGAAGATAGAGATACGCCAGATAACCGAGTTGGTGGCGCGAACGATATGTTTATCCGGGGTATCGGATTCGGCGGCGGCGATGGTAACTATCTCCGCGCCCATAAAGGAGAACATGGTGATTAACATCGCGCTGATCACGGCGCCAAAACCGTTGGGCATAAAGCCGCCCTGATCCCACAGGCGTGAAACTCCGCTAACTTCGGCATAAGGGTAGAAACCGCTAATCGCCGCCGCACCGAGGGTAATAAACGCCAGAATGGCAACCACTTTGCACAGCGCCAGCCAGAACTCGAATTCACCGTAATTTTTAACGCTCAGCAAGTTACTGCCGGTTAACGCCAGCGTGATAACCAGAGAAAACAGCCAGATAGGAATGCCCGGTACCCAGGAGTGCAGAATGATGGCGGCAATATTCGCTTCCAGAGGGATAACTAACACCCAGAACCACCAGTACAACCAGCCGATGGTATAACCTGCCCACGGCCCGATGGCCTTATCGGCGTAAGTGGAAAAAGAACCGGTATCCGGGGTGGCAACGGCCATTTCGGCCAGCATGCGCATAATCATCACCACCAGCAATCCGGCGAACAGATAGGCTAATAATACTGCGGGACCGGCTTCTGCAATCGCCACGCTTGAACCGACGAACAAACTTGCGCCGATTACCCCGGCAATAGACAGCATGGTGACGTGGCGTGATTTCAGCCCGCCCCCTAAATCATGTGATTGTGACACTTGCCCCATCTTTAAACCTCGTTATTGTTATTGACGTCGCTTCCTGCACCTTACCCGTAGGCCCGGTAAGCGTAGCGCCACCGGGCATCACAACATTGCCGGATGGCAGCGCTTGCGCTTTATCCGGCCTACAATTTCACGTTTTTATTCGGGGGGTTAACCCTGCTTTGCCTCGGCAAAACACTGGGCGATAATGTCCAGCCCCTGGCGGATTTGCGCATCTTCAATGGTCAGCGGGACAAGAATGCGCAGCACGTTGTAGTAAGGTCCGCAGGAGAGCAGGATCAGTCCTTTCTCGCGTGCACGCGCCACCACTTCCGCAGTCAGTTTGGCGTCTGGTTTCGTGCGATCGCCGTTTTCGAACAGTTCGATAGCAATCATCGCGCCCAGCCCGCGTACGTCGCCAATCTCGCGATGGGTTTCCGCGATAGCCAGCAGGCCTTCGCGCAGGGTTTGCCCCAGCTCGTTGGCTTTTTGCAGCAGATTTTCCTGTTCGAAAATGTTCAGTACCGCCAGCGCGGCGGCACAGGCAATTGGGTTACCGGCATAGGTGCCGCCCAGACCGCCCGGTGGGATTGCGTCCATGACTTCGGCGCGTCCGGTCACGCCCGCCAGCGGGAAGCCTCCGGCGATGGATTTGGCGAAGGTGGTGAGATCGGGTGCAACGCCCATCTGCTCCATGGCAAACAGCGTACCGGTGCGACCCGCACCGCTCTGTACTTCATCGGCAATCAGCATGATCCCGTGTTCGTCACAAATGGCGCGCAGCCGTTGCATAAAGGAAGGAGAGGCCGCGTAAAAACCGCCTTCGCCTTGAACGGGTTCAATCACGATGGCGGCGACGTCTTCTGGCGCGGCATCGTTTTTGAAAATGCGGTGAATGCTGGCGATAGCATCATCTTCACTGATGCCGTGCAGCGGGCAAGGATAAAGCGCACGATACACGTGGCCCGGCATCAGCCCCATTCCGGCGGAGTACGGATTGACTTTCCCGGTCAGTGACAGGGTGTAGTGGGTACGACCGTGGTAAGCGCCGCTAAAGGCGATAGTCCCCGTACGCTTGGTGGCGGCGCGGGCGATTTTCACCGCGTTTTCCACCGCTTCAGAGCCGGTGGTCACCAGCAGGGTTTTCTTGGCGAAATCACCCGGCACTTTCTTATTCATGATTTCACACAGCTCCAGGTACGGCTCATAGGCCAGCACCTGGAAACAGGTATGAGACAGCTTTTTCAACTGCGCTTCTACCGCAGAGACGATCTGCGGATGCAGGTGACCGGTGTTCAGCACCGCAATACCGCCAGCAAAGTCGAGGAATTCACGGCCTTCAACGTCCCAGACCCGACAGTTTTCTGCCCGCTCGGCAAAAATAGGGTGGATCTGTCCTACGCCACGGGGAACGGCGTTGCTGCGACGTTGCATGAGTTCTTTGTTGGTGCTCATCAGGTGTTCTCCAGTATTTGTTTTATTAAAGGCCGATGCACATATATTTGATTTCTAAGTAGTCTTCGATGCCGTATTTCGATCCTTCACGGCCAAGACCGGAGGCTTTTATCCCCCCAAACGGGGCGACTTCGTTGGAGATAATACCGGTGTTAATCCCGACGATGCCGTACTCCAGCGCTTCGCCAACGCGGAAGACGCGGCTTAAATCACGGGCGTAGAAATAGGCGGCCAGACCAAACTCGGTGTCGTTGGCCTGAGCGATGACGTCAGCTTCGTCTTTAAAACGAAACAGCGGAGCCAGCGGTCCGAACGTTTCTTCTTTGGCGACCTTCGCGTTATCTGGCACATCCACCAGGATGGTGGGCTGGAAGAAGTTACCGCCCAGCGCGTGAGGCTTGCCGCCCGTGATAATGCGCGCGCCTTTATCCAGAGCGTCGGCGATGTGTTCCTGCACTTTGGCAACCGCTTTATCGTCGATCAGCGGTCCGGTGGTGACGTCAGGTTGCAGACCATCGCCGAGATGCAGCTTGCTCACCGCCTGCTGGAGTTTTTCAGCAAAGCGCTCATACACGCCGTCCTGCACGTACAGGCGGTTGGCGCAGACGCAGGTTTGACCAGCGTTACGGAACTTCGATGCCAGCGCGCCCTCCACGGCTTTATCAAGATCGGCATCGTCAAAGACGATAAACGGCGCATTGCCGCCCAGTTCCAGCGATACTTTTTTGATGTCTTTGGCGCACTGCTGCATTAACTGACGGCCGATTTCGGTCGAGCCGGTAAATGACAGCTTGCGCACCAGCGGGTTGCCGGTCAGCTCGTTACCAACCTCGCTTGCAGAACCGGTCACTACGCTGAAAACGCCTGCCGGGATCCCGGCGCGATTAGCCAGTTCTGCCAGCGCCAGTGCGGAGTAAGGGGTCTGGCTGGCGGGTTTAAGCACCATCGTACAGCCAGCTGCCAGCGCCGGACCGGCTTTACGGGTGATCATCGCTGAGGGGAAGTTCCACGGCGTAATCGCGGCGGTAACGCCGATCGGCTGCTTGATGACGATCAGACGCTTATCGGCCTGATGACCAGGGATCGTATCGCCATAGATGCGTTTGCCCTCTTCGGCAAACCACTCAATAAATGAGGCGGCATAGGTGATTTCGCCTTTGGCCTCCGCCAGCGGTTTACCCTGTTCCAGGGTCATCAGGTGGGCGAGATCGTCCTGATGCTCAATCATCAGGTTGAACCAGCGGCGCAGGATATTGGCTCGCTCTTTGGCGGTCAGCGCACGCCAGGCCGGCAGAGCGCGGTTAGCGGCGTTAATCGCTTCGCGGGTTTCATCTGCCCCCATTTTAGGTACGCTACCCAATTGCTGACCGTTGGCGGGATTGGTTACCGCGATGGTCTCGCCGCTGTTGGCGTCACGCCAGTTGCCGTCGATCAGTGCCTGCTGGCGAAATAAGGTTGGATCGTTAAGTTGCATGATTGCTTCCTGTCTTAATCGGTTTAACGGGTAAATGCGGCGTGTAATGTCTCCACGCTACGTGCCGCACGCAGCGTGCGTCCGGGATTACTCTGGTTCTCCAGCAGCGCATGAACTTTGCTGACAATATGTGCGCCGATAGGGATCGCCGACGTTGCCGCCGGAGAAGGGGCGTTACAGGTGTGAATTGAGCGTGGCGTGGTGACAAACAGAAAATCGTCGATAAGCTTGCCATCAGGTGATACCGCCTGTGCCCGTACGCCCGCAGGCCACGGTTGCAGATCCTTGAGCGTCAGGCTCGGGCAGTACTTTTGTACCAGCCGCAGATAACCGCTTTTGCACAGCGAATTCTTCATTTCACCAAGCCCTGAGCGCAGGTTGTTTTGCAGCACGCGGCGAATACCAGAAGAGCCGAGGATCTCCAGCGTATCGCTGAGCGAGAAGTCACGTTTACGGTAGCCTTCACGTTTAAATGCCAGTACCGCGTTGGGGCCGACGGTGACGCTGCCGTCAATCATCCGGGTCAGATGAACGCCGAGAAACGGCATCGCCGGGTCGGGGATGGGGTAGATCAAATGGTTAACTATCTGATTATGTTCTGGCGCCAGGCGGAAATATTCGCCCCGGAACGGACAGATGATAAAGCCAGGTTCAACGCCGAGCATTTTTACCAGTCGGTCCGCCATCAGGCCAGAACAGCTAATCAGCGTCGCGCCTTCATATTCCTGGCCCTGACGGGTACGGACAATCACGCCCGCAGCATGCTCTTTCAGCGCGCTGACCTCGGCGTTGTAAATAATCTCACCGCCTTTGGCCTGGAAAATTTTCGCCATCGCGGCGGTGACTTCGCGGTAGCTGACAATCCCGCTCGACGGGACAAAAATGCCGCCCAGTCCGGTGATATTGGGTTCACGCTCGCGAAGTTCCTGCGCATTCAGCCATTCGCGCTCCAGACCGTTAGCGGCGGTGCGATCCCAAAGCGCGCGCATGCGCTCCATTTCCAAAGCGGAGGTGGCAACCAGCATTTTTCCGCAGACGTCGTAGCGGATACCGTTTTGGTCGCAAAAGGCTTTTGTGGCGCGATTTCCGGCCAGGCAAAACTGAGCCTTCAGGCTGCCGGGGGTGTAATAGACCCCGGCGTGAATGACGCCGCTGTTATGGCCCGTCTGGTGGCAGGCCGGGCCGGGCTCTTTTTCCAGTAGCGCGATTTTGGCGTCCGGATAGACATCAATCAATTGCATGGCGGTCGACATGCCGATAATGCCGCCGCCAATAATCACAAAATCATACATCCGCTTTTCCTTCGCGCTTACTGATGGGTCTGGTAGTGGTTTGTCGCGTACGCAAAATAACCACGCTGGCGCATCAGTTCGCGGCGCAAGTCCGGATGCGAAGTGAAACGATCGCGCCCGTGCAGCCAGAACAGGTTGTTGATCAGCAGGAATTTACCTACTGAAACCGGAACGGAAATAATGCTCTTGCTGGTTTCCAGCGCATCGGACAGGTCACTCAGCCAGACGCCTTCTTCATAGTCTTTTGGCTGGACGAACTGGTCGATGTAGCGCATTACCGGGCGGCCCTGCTGGTCAACGTCAAATACCGGATGGAACACTTCCTGACTGACGTTTTTGCTTGGCGGTGCGGCAAAGCGCATGGCGCGACGCGCCAGAGGATGGGTAAAGTACTGCTCCAGATGCTCCCAGTCGTCGAGGTGCAGTAGCAGCGAGTTACCGCCGGTCATGTTCTGCTCGTCGATCTTCATCATCAGCACGTAATCGGTGATTTCTTCGAGGTAGGTTCCGTCGTTGTGCAATTCCATCACTCGGTGAGGCTGGCGCAGATAGCTGTCTGAGTTATCGACGTTTTTCACCACAAAACGAGCGTAATATTGACCGCTCATCGCATCAAAATTAGAGCGTCCGATGAGGTGCGCTACCGCCGTTGCCAGCTTGACCATCTCTTCCGCCTGCGCCACGTCGTCTACGCCAACGGCATTGATTAGCAGTGCGCCTTCGGCACGATCGAGCAGGGTTTTCAGCAGCAGGGGCTGTAACTGATTGCCGCACAGGTCGTCGAGGATTTTGCCCACTTTGAAGCGCAAGAAGGATTTGTATTCCAGCGCCTGAACCGGCCACTGCGCGACGGCCTGCAGAAATTGCTCAGTGGTCTCAGCAGAAAAAGTCAGCTCCAGCAGGCGTGGGGATTGGGCTGACGGTTTCAGCGTGAAACCGCTGTAGTGCTGGGCTGGATCTTCAGCGTTCGGTTTTACGGCAGTCAGTGCGTTCATCAAATCGTTCCTCTCAGTAGATTGTCAGGGAGATATGGCGCAGCTCGTTTCATAGCCATAAATTAAAAATATCTACATTTTTGAAAAACGCGCACAGAATGAACTTGTTTGTTTATTATTTGTGATCAAAAGCAACAATTATTTAACATTGTGAAGGGTGTGGGTTAATGCGAGGGAAAAGATAAAGTATTTTAAAACAGTGGGTTAATCACGCTGCCGTTGGTGATGAGTCAACGGCAGCGGCAAAGTCAGTAACCGACTTTATAAATACGCCCGGTTTGGATGCCTTCCACACTGCGGCGGTAGGCGTTGGCGACGGTGGTGGCGGGCACGCTTTCAAAGCCCGGGAAGAAACTGTCGTAAGCTTCGGCGGATTCACTCAGCACGGTCGGACTTATCAGGTTAATGCGTTGACCATGGCCTAGTTCACAGGCCGCGGCGCGAACAAATCCTTCCAGCCCGGCATTAATCGTTGCGGCGTTTGTCCCCTGTGCGATGGGCTCGTGGGCGATAATGCCGCTAATTAACGTTATCGATCCGCCAGCATTCAGAAAATGCTGCCCGGTTAATGCCAGGCGTATCTGGCCTAATAGCTTATCCTGAAGCCCCTGATTAAAGTCCTGGTCGGTCATTGTCGACAGCGGCCCAAAGAACAGATTACCGGTGGCGGAAACGATCGCATCTACCCGACCGACTTTTTCAAACAAGGCCTCGACACTCTCCTGCGAGGTGATATCGACCTGGTAATCCCCCTGAGTGCGACCCACGCGGACCACCTCATGTTTACGGCTCAATGCTTCTGTAACTGCGCGACCCACTGTACCACTGGCACCAATAATGACGATTTTCATAACCACCTCCGCAATAGTGTGAGCCGCTATTCTTTAATGAAAATGAAATCAGATAAACTGGCTAAAAGTTAGATGATTACTAACCAGGGGTTTGTAATATGGATAAACTGCGCGGCATGGAAACGTTTGTCGCCGTGGTGGAGAGTGGGAGCTTTACTTCTGCGGCGACGAGGCTAGAGATGTCTGCGGTGATGGTGGGAAAATATATCACCCAACTGGAAGCGCAGCTCGGCACGCGTTTGCTGGAGCGCAATACGCGCCGCCAGAGTCTGACCGATGCCGGACGCGTCTATTTTGAAGAAGCCCGTCGTGTGCTGGAGCAGGTATTGATAGCCGAACGTTCGGTAGAGCGTCTGCGGCTGGCACCTGCGGGGACGCTGCGCATTAGCGCGCCCACTTCTTTTGGCGCTTGCGTGATCTCGCCGCTGGCCGCTGCGTTTTTACAGACCTGGCCAGAGGTGCGCATTGAACTGGATCTCACCAACCGGATGGTTGATCTGGTGAATGAAGGTGTCGATCTGGCGATCCGCATTGGCGATATCCATCAGACAGACGTGGTGGCGAAATACCTGTGTCCCTACCGTATGGCAATTTGTGCTTCGCCAGATTATCTTGCCCGCCATGGCACCCCCCGGACGCCCGCGGATCTGGTGGATCATCTGTGCCTGTCCCATACCGTGTGGACGGCTCGCAACGAGTGGATACTGCCTGGCGTGACGGGGGAGGTCAGATGGAAGCGCGATGCGATCCTGCGTTGTAACGATGGTCATGGCCTGCGTATGGCGGCGGTAGCGGGGGCTGGGCTGTTATTGCAACCTGAGGTGCTGCTGGCGCAAGAACTGGCTACGGGGAAATTGATTCGGATCCTGGAAGGGTTTACGCCGCAGCCGCGGCCAATTCATTTGCTGTGGCGACAGGATTTGCGTCCGTTGCCTAAGCTGACACGGTTTGTTGAGCACCTGCTGGAAGGAACGCGAAGTTTGCGCTGAAGATGAAAATGCCGGATGACGTTGCGCTTATCCGGCCTACAACCGAGCCAAATTGTAGGCCGGATAGGGCGCAATAGCGCCGCCATCCGGCAATTTGTTAGCCGATATCCACCTGCGGTTTGCTGTTGCGTTTACGGATCATGCGCAGCACCGGCGGGACCACGATAACCAGTACCGCCATCACCAGCAGCACTTTCGCCACGCCGCTGGCCCACAGAATATCCATACTGCCGTTACTGATAGACAACGCCCGGCGCAGGTTCTGCTCCAGCATTTCCCCGAGAACGAAGCCCAGAATCAATGGCGACATTGGGAAGTGCATTTTACGCAGGATGTAGCCCAGCACGCCGAGGGCGACCATCAATACCAAATCGAAGGTGGTGCTGTGAACGGCGTACACGCCAACCGCGGAAACTGCCGCGATAGCCGGTACCAAAAACCACAGCGGGATGGTCAGCATGCGGGTAAACAGACCGATCAGTGGAATGTTCATCACCAGCAGCATTACGTTAGCAATCAGCAGCGCTGCAATCAGCCCCCAAACGATATCCGGCTGCTCGGTAAACATGGCTGGACCCGGGGTGATGTTGTACAGCGTTAGCGCGCCCATCATCACCGCCGTGGTACCGGAGCCCGGCACGCCGAGCGTCAGCATCGGAATAAAAGAGCCGCAGGCCGAGGCGTTGTTGGCGGCTTCTGGCGCCGCAACGCCGCGAATATCCCCCTTGCCAAAGCTGTCGCTGTTGCCGCTGAGCTTTTTCTCGGTCATGTAGGTGATGGCACTGGCAATGGTGGCGCCAGCGCCAGGCAGAACGCCGACGAAAAAGCCAATCACTGATGAACGCAGGGTGGCCCCTACGCACTGTGCGCCTTCTTTGGCGTTGAACAACATGCGGCCCGTTTTACGCACCAGCGTCTGGCCACTGCTGGTATGTTCCAGCATTAACAATATTTCAGAGACAGAGAACAGCCCAATCACCACCACGATAAACTGCACACCGTCAGAGAGATGGACACTGTCAAAAGTAAAGCGATAAACCCCGGTGTTGGCGTCTACGCCGACGGTCGCAAGTCCGAGACCGATAAGCGCTGCCAGAAATGATTTCAGCGGATTTTGCGCCATCATGCTGCCGAGACAGGCAATGGCGAAAACCATTAAGGCAAAGTATTCCGCTGGACCGAAGGCCAGCGACCATTGGGCTAACGCCGGGGCAAACAGAATGATGCCGCCGATGGCGATAAGCGAACCAAAGAAAGAGCTGACCGCCGAGATAGAGAGCGCCACGCCACCGCGTCCTTGCTGCGCCATCGGGTAACCATCCAGCGCGGTCATAATCGCCGCCGCATCGCCGGGAACATTCAACAGGATGGAGGAGATGCGCCCGCCATATTCACAGCCTATGTAGACTGTAGCCAGCAGGATCAGCGCGGATTCTGCGGGCAGATGCAAAGCAAAGGCCAGCGGCAGCAGGATCGCCACGCCGTTGATCGGTCCAAGGCCGGGCAGCAAACCCACAATGGTGCCGACAAAACAGCCTATCAAGGCGATGACCAGGTTTTCCGGTGTCATTGCCACCGCGAAACCCTGAGAAAGATAAATCCAGGTATCCATCGTTTCTCCGTTAACCCAGCCAGGCGCCGAGTGGTAAGGTGACGTCAAGCAGTCGGTCAAAGGCATACCACAGCAGAATGCCGAGCACCGCGCCGGAAATACCCGCAGCCGGGATGGTTGCACCGAACAGCATGCCAATCACCACGGTGAGAATGGCGGTGGCGATGGGAAAACCGAGCCACTCAAAACCCCAGGCGTACATCAACAGAACAATGACCATCGTCAGCAGCTTTTGCAGCACGTGGCGACGGGGCCAACTGATGGTGTCCGGATGGCGCAACAGCAGCGCCACGGCACAGACCAACATCAGACCGATAATGCCAAGCGGGAAGGGACGCGGCCCTACGGGTTCATAGCTGTATTCGCTGCTGATTTGCCAGGCCACGAACAGCCCGGCTATGCAGAGCAACAGCCAGATACCTGCGAAAATACGATCGCTCATCATCTTTGCCTCTGCGTTTACTTCGCCAGACCGAAGGCTTTCGCCTGCTCACGATAATCCGTGACCTGCTTTTTCACGTAGTCGTCGAGCTGTTTGCCACTCATGTTGAATTCAAACAGGCCGCGCAGATCGCGCTGCTTTTTAAACTCATCGGTCTGCTGGAGTTTGTTAAAGGCATTAACCCACCACTGATACTCGGCGTCGCTGACTTTTGGCCCAACGTAGAAGCCACGAATGATAGGCCACACGAGGTCATAACCCTGCTCTTTGGCGGTTGGCACGTTGGCTAACTGTCCCGGCAGGCGTTCATCAGAGAACACCGCGAGCACGCGGATTTTGTCGCCGCTGAGGTAAGGCACCATCTCACTGAGATCGCCGGAAACCACCTGCACGTGATTGCCCATCAGTGCGGTAACCGGCTCGCCACCGCCTTCAAAGGCCACATAGCGCATCTTGTGTGGATCGACATTGGCTTTTTGCGCCAGCAGCGCCGACTTCATCCAGTCCTGGCTACCGATAGAGGCACCTGCACCAATGACCACGCTGTTAGGGTCTTTTTCCATTGCCGTCAGCAGATCTTTCAGCGTTTTCCACGGTGAGTCCTGGCGCACGGCAATCATGCCGTAGTCGGTACCCACACTTGCCAGCCAGCGGACATCATCCACGCCGTAGCGACCAAACTTGCCCTGTGACAGGTTCAGCAGTGAGCCGCCGGAGAAGGCCACTACGGTTCCCGCTTCAGCCGGGCGTTGAGCGACGATCGCGTTATAGGCCACGGCACCAACGCCACCGGGCATGTAGGTGACGCGCATCGGTTTTTCGATAGCGCCGGTTTCCATCATGCTCACCTGAATCAACTTACAGGTGAGATCGAAACCGCCGCCGGGTTTAGCAGGGGCGATACATTCAGTGCGCGATGGCGCTTGTTCCGCCAGTACAGAGGTACTCATCAATAAAATGCTTGCAGTAAGGGTACGAAGTAACTGTTTTTTCATTGTTTATCCTCACGCCGGAAAACCGGATTTTCGGGTACGGAAGAAGATTTTTGTGATTATGTGAGCCGATGTGTAGCAGTTCGGTTGCGTGATTGTTAAAACATTAACCTTTCAATTCCCTTTCAATGCGGCAGAAACTTTACAGGATGTGATATGCGTCTCTTATTAGCGGAAGATAACCGTGAGTTAGCTCACTGGCTGGAGAAAGCGCTGGTGCAAAACGGTTTTGCCGTTGACTGCGTGTTTGATGGCCTGGCAGCCGACCATCTTTTACATAGCGAAACGTATGCGCTGGCGGTGCTAGACATCAATATGCCGGGGCTGGATGGTCTGGAAGTCGTTCAGCGGCTGCGCAAACGCGGGCAGACGCTTCCTGTCCTGCTGCTGACGGCGCGTAGCGCGGTGGCCGATAGGGTGAAAGGGTTGAACGTCGGAGCCGATGATTATCTGGCAAAGCCGTTTGAAATCGAGGAACTGGATGCCCGGCTGCGGGCCTTGCTGCGTCGCAGTGCGGGACAGGTGCAAGGCATACAGCAACTGGGGGAGCTGGCGTTTCACGATGAAGGCTATTTTCTGTTGCAGGGGCAGCCGTTGGCGCTCACGCCACGTGAACAGGCGCTGTTGACGGTGCTGATGTACCGTCGGTTGCGGCCGGTTTCACGTCAGCAGTTGTTTGAGCAGGTCTTCAGCCTGAGTGATGAGGTTAGTCCCGAAAGCATTGAGCTGTATATCCATCGTTTGCGCAAAAAGCTACAGGGAAGCGATGTGCGTATTGCTACGCTGCGCGGTCTGGGCTATGTGCTGGAGCGTAGCGATGAAGTGGGTTAAACCCCAATCGTTGTACCTGCAACTGCTGATGTTTTTGGGCTTGCCGCTAATGTTGCTGTGGGGGCTGTCGGCATTTAACAGCTATGTCAGTGCGCTACAGGCGGCGACCCAGGCGTATGACCGCACGCTCCTTTCATCCGCCAGGACCGTTTCCGAGCGGCTGGTGGTGCGCAATAAACAGCTGGAAGTGAACGTGCCATGGGTGGTGCTGGACAGCTTTGAATTGAATATGAATGACCGACTGTACTACAAAGTGGTTGATCCGGCGGGGAAGGTTATCTCTGGTTATGACGATTTACCGGCGATGCCGCCAGCTACCTCGCGCACGCGGCTTTATCCGGCGCTGGCATGGTTTTATCACACTGAATATCGCGGTGAGGCAATCCGTGTGGCGCGTCTGCTGCAGCCTGTCAACGAAGGCGGCATTGTCGGCATGGCGGAGATTTATGTTGCCGAAACGCTGCAATCGCGGCGCTATCTGGCGCGACAGCTGCTGTTTTCCTCGTGGGTTTCGCAAGGGCTACTGGTGCTGCTGACGCTGGTGATGGTTGGCTGGCTGCTGCGCCGGGTGCTGCGCCCGATGCGCCAGCTGTCATCGCTGATGGTGCGTCGTGAGCCAGGCCTGCTGACGCCGCTGCCGGAACTGCTGCCATGGTCGGAAACCCGTCTGCTGATTGTGGCTTTCAACCGTTATCTGGACCGACTTCGCGGTCTGATCTCTCGTCAGGAGCGCTTCAGCGCGGATGCTTCCCATCAGCTCAAAACGCCGTTGGCGGTACTGAAAACTCAGGCATCGGTGGCTCTCGCCAGCGCCGAACCGCGGCAATGGTATGAGAGTTTACAAGCCATGAGTAGCACGCTCGATAATACCATTCAACTGACGGAGAGGCTGTTGCAGTTGTCTGCGGTGAAGCGCAAGGAGCAGGGGGAAAGGCATTTCTCGCCGGTTAATCTGTATGAGGTGGTGCAAAGCAGCTGTTTTACCCGACTGGCGCAGTCGCGTAGTAAAGGGATCGATCTGGGCTATGAAGGGGAACAGGACGCGGTGTGGGTCGAGGGAGATGAAGTGCTGCTCGGTGAACTGTGTGGGAATCTGCTGGATAACGCACTGAAATACACGCCGTCACAGGGGATGGTGACCGCCCGACTGCAACGAGAAGGAGAGGCCGTGGTGCTGGTGGTCGAAGATAGCGGACCGGGCATAGATGAGCAGATGGTTCATCAGGCTCTGCTACCGTTTCATCGTCTTGATAACGTAGGCAATGTCCCAGGCGCCGGGATCGGCCTGGCGCTGGTCAATGATATTGCTCGCCTGCATCGCACGCATCCTCAGCTAACGCGTAGTGAGACATTAGGTGGGCTGAGGGTTCAGGTACGCTTTTTAAGCGTTACCGTATGAGGTATTCATGGTGATGATATTTGTTGTTTAATTATAATAAAAAGTAATTAATTGTATTATTAATATCATTTGAAATGTTGTCTTAAGGCAGCTGTTTTTATTTTAATTACTGTATTAAACAGTAACGCTAAAGTGATTCAACGTCACTGAAACAATACTTTTGTGCAATTTATCATACATAAAACACTCTTTCATAGACCATGAGATGTTATCTGTCAATAGCGATAATGTTGTTAAAGGTTATCTTTTTTGCTGAGGTAGATAAAACTTCTATTGATATCAACTGCATTAAAATCATATAGATACGATTTCACTGGAGAGGGTTGTCACAGTAATGAGTATTATTTTTTACATTTACTGACAATGTGCCATTGCGTTTTTTAGACTTGTGATATAATTAGCAACATGAAATGAGAAAAAAACAATTAAAGATCAATAAATAATGGGCTGAGATATGCTTAAAAAATCGCTAAAGATTAGCAGCCAGGGATATCCAGTCTTTTTAAAACTGGTCGATTTCATTGTTATCAATGTGACGTTAATTTTTAGCGCCCATTTGCTGGGTTTGGTGCCCTTTAACACCATTGCCATTTTGAGTCTTCTCTTCTCCATCTTTTTCTTGCTGTTTGCTGAATACATTAAAATGTACCAGCAAAAGATTAAGACGATCGGTTTACGTAATCAAAAGCGCTTGGTTTTTTGTACGCTGCTGGCGATTTTTTTTAACGAACTGGTCAGTATGACGGTGGCTGAACCTGAGTCACTGGGCTACTTAGACAGACTGCCTTCCCCTTTTTATTCAGCCATTATTTACTGGTACTTCATTCCATTACCTTTTCTTTACTACATTCGTTTTTTTATTTTTAAGTATTCAACGAAAAAGAGTATACGGGTGGCGATTATTGGTCTGACCGACAATGGTCTGGCCGCAGAAACCGCGCTAATGAATGAATACGCCAATATCACATTAGATCTGGCCTTTTATGATGAGCGCGCCTTATCTCGTTGTGGCGATGTCGTTGATAAGGTTAAAAGTCCCTTTCGTGGTCCGGTTATCAATCTGGTCGAGGAAGCCAAGAAGGGAAACATAGACGAAATCTATATTGCTTTACCGATGGTTGCTTTACATCGCATTCGTCACTTTTTGGCCATGATGTCAGACACCACCGTAGATACCTATATTGTCCCTGACTTTTATACCTACAGTAACAACATGTCCAAGTTACGATCCATCCACAATCTGCAAACTATCGGTATCTTTAGTTCACCTTTTGAGGGGGCTGGCTCGTTTATTAAGCGGGCGGAAGATTTGGTTCTTGGCAGCGTCATTATGGTGATGATTTCCTCCCTGATGCTGGCGATTGCCATTGGTATCAAACTCACGTCCCGTGGGCCTGTTTTTTTCAAACAGGACCGCTATGGCTTGAGCGGGCAAAAAATTAAGGTCTGGAAGTTTCGTTCTATGCGCGTCATGGAGAATTCCGATACGGTTATTCAGGCCACTAAAAACGATCCACGGGTAACCAAATTCGGGAGCTTTTTGCGCCGCACTTCGCTGGATGAACTTCCGCAATTTATTAATGTTTTGCAGGGAAGTATGTCGATTGTCGGTCCCAGACCTCATGCGGTTACGCATAATGAGCAGTACCGCAAACAGGTCGAAAATTACATGATTCGCCATAAAGTTAAGCCAGGGATCACTGGGCTTGCGCAGATCAACGGGTTCCGTGGGGAAATCGATGCGCTTTATAAGATGGAAAAAAGGGTTCAGTACGATATTGAGTACATTCAAAACTGGTCGTTATGGCTGGATATAAAAATTATTATTAAAACTATTTTCAAAGGATTTGTCGGTAAGAATGCATACTAAATTACTCGTTATTACCGGAATCGTGATATCGCAGTCCGCATGGGCTGATTTAACACCGAAATCACACATTGGCTTTGCGGGGATAGACTTCCAGGGCAAGGTCTCTGTGGACTATGGTTATAATGATAACGTGTCTTATCAGCCACATAGCAGCGATGCTATCGGTTCCTCGTTTCAGAGTGCTGCGCCCGTTCTGAGTATGATTGGAGAGCGTGGTCAGGATAAGTATTTGCTGATGTACTCTGGGGATTATCGTAACTACTCAAGCGATTCTGCTGATAACTACAACGATCATTTTTTCCGTTTTAACGGTGCCTGGCGTTATGGGCTCATGCATGGCTTAACCCTCAATCTGGAGGATTCGCTTGGGCATGAATCCCGCGGCCGTGATATCACCGAGGGTTTTCTACCGAGTCAGTTTGAGCAGTATGGGATTAAATCTCCGCTGACGACGAATTTTATCAATAGTGAATTGCGTTACAGCTACGGTGCGCCTGATGGTCGCGGCAAAGCGGAACTGGCATTGTTATACAAAAAACTGACTTTCGGTAACACCTCTGATGTTCGGGACAGCAGTGAGGACTTCTACAATTATATTCAGGAACAGGAATGGCATGAAAATAGCCTGATAGCGGAAGTTTTTGACCAATACTCATCCAGAACGCGCTTTCGCTATAGCTTTATTACTAACCAGCGTCGCTATGATAACAACTCAGATAAAGACACTAATGAGTATTATTTGCTGTATGGCCTGAAGTCGCAGTTGACGGGGAAAACCAATGTCGACATGAATATTTCATGGCTGTATAAAACATTTGAAAACAACGCAAACTCGCATGATTTTAATGGTCTAAACTGGGACATAAAAGCGGAGTGGAAGCCGTTACAGCAGTCTGTTTTCACGGCCCATTCTGCGCAAAGCATTAAAGACCCATCGGAAGTTGGGGGATATATTTTAGTGACCCAGTATGGCCTTTCTTACCAGCATTTCTGGTTAGGTACTCGTTTTTCTACTTTATTGGACTACTCATTCACTTCGGAAGACTATAAAAAACAGAACAAGGATCGGCATGATAAAGATGGCGTGTTTAGCGTCACCATGAGCTATGACTACACGCCGTCGGTTAATTTTGAGATTAAATATCAGATAGATACATTAAATTCGAATAAGGATACTGACTCGTTTTATATCGGTCCCAACGACAATCAGGAAGTCATTAGAACGTTGGGTTATGATAATTCTATGATTATGCTTAAAGCTAAGGTTCAGATCTAAAATGAAAATAATAGAACTGTGCGCGGTTTTGCTATTCAGTATCCTGTTGGTCGGATGCACAGCGTCCAGCCCGCGATTAATGGACGATCCTGCTACTGTTCAGCAGGATTATCGGCTTGGGGCGGGGGATACGGTCAATATCGCTGTTCATGGTCAACCCGATATGACGATGCGGTTTATTTTGGATAAGAGCGGGGAAATTAATTTCCCGTTTGTTGGTGCTCTTAAATTACAAGATAAAACCGTTGATCAAGTGACTAAAGAATTAACTCAACGCCTGACCGGAGATTATTTTACATCTCCGATGGTGACGGTGAGTATTGCCGAGTTCCGCAAATACTATGTTTCAGGTGAGGTAAAAAGTCCAAATGGCTTCGCCTATGAGCCAGGGCTTACCGTCGAGAAATCTATTGCGCAGGCGGGTGGATTTACAGATCGTGCTGACCGAAAAGATATCAACATTCGCCTGTCAGGGAGCAATCAGCTGCTTGAGAATGTCGATTTAACGCACTCTGTTCATCCTGGGGATGTCGTGATTATTGGCATGGGGTTCTTCTGACGATGAAACTATCAATAGTGGAAAACGGCAAAAAACGAGAAAGCAGTGTCGAATTCTCCCGCTTTGCCAAAGAGCTGAAAAAGAACGCCTGGAAAATCGCGCTGGTCGGTATCGTTGCCGGGGTCGTCGCGTATCCGTTAATCAGCATGATGTCTTCAAAGTATGTTTCAACGGCGACGGTGCTGATTAAGGCGCAGGCTGATAACGTTTCTCCGTTTCCACAGGTTGATGGTTTCGATTCAACGCGCAGTGGTTACTACGAAACACAATATGCGTTGATGCATTCACGTATTGTGCTGGAGCAAGCCGTACGTGATATGAAGCTGGATGAAAACCCGGAGTTTACCGGGGAAAAAGCCGGTGCTCAGAGGGCTGATAGCAATGAAAGTCGACAACTGAGAATGGAGCAAGCGCTGAAAACGCTGGCGAAAAATCTGAATGTCATTGGTATTCGTACGACGAACCTGGCGTCTATTACCTATGAATCAACGTCCCCTCAGGTTGCGGCTGACATTGCGAATGGCGTCGCGCAGGCTTTCATCAACTACACGGTGGAGCAGAAACGCCTGAAGGTGGAGAAAGCTCGCGAACTGAATTTTGAAAAAATGGAAGAGATTCAGAAGTCGATAGCTAAGCAAAAAGACGAGATGGACAGCTATCTGAAAAATGCCGGGCTGCTGACCTTCCGCGGTATCGATGGTTTTGAAACCGAGCAGTTAAGTATCGTAACCAATCGCCTGGCCGATGCGACCCAGCGTCGGGTTGCCGCTGAATCCGTCTATAACGAGGTGAACGGGGGAGGTAAGTCCATTGAGAGCGTTATCTCGCTGCCTTCGGTCTCTAACCACGCTCAGATCCAGGATTTGCGCATTGCGTTGATTCAGGCGCAACGAACGTTGTCCGAACAGCGTAAAGTCTATGGGCCAAAAAATCCTGCCATTTTAAAAGCAGAAGCCGATGTTCAGTCGATCCAAAGCCAGACCGGACGAGTGTTGGGTGAGCTGAAGGTCGGTTTACGTCAGCAATATCTGGCAGCGCTGGCGGACGAAAAAAACTATCAACAGCAGGTGGCTGAGCAGAAAGAGATCTTCCAGAAAATGGCGTCAAAACGGGATGTCTGGAACAGTCAAAAGCTGTCGTTAGATAAAATGGAAGACCTGTATAAATCGCTTTATCAACGTACTCAGGAGCTGTCGCTGTCCGGCGTGAATGCCGATGCGGTGTTATACGACCCTGCAGTACCCGCGTTAAAACCGGCGAAACCGAATAAATCTTTATTATTGCTGATGGTGGTCATGCTGGTGGTGGTGTTCAGCATCATGTATTTCATTGTCAAAGCGGCAATGGATAACTCAATCGGTACCCTCAGTCGCATGAAAAAACGGCTCAATGTTGTTCCGTTGGGTGAAATTCGTCGTTTTAGCGGAATCTCAGGGCGCGCACAGGTGCGGGACATGATCATGAAGAACCCGCTTAATGCCGATATCGTGCACGGTATCCGTACCCGGATTATGCTGGATAATCGACCTTTACAGACGCTCGCCGTGGCGTCAACGGAGCACGGCGATGGGCGTTCTTTGTTGGCGAATCTGTTAGCTAACTCTTTTAGTTTCGACCAGAAAACACTGCTTATTGATGCGGATTTCTTTAACACTGGTGGGCTCACATCCGAGCTGGCGTCAGCTACATCTGCAGGCTTAGCGGAACTGTTACGCGGGGAGACAGAGCTTGAACAGGCGCGGATCAAACTCAGTGATAATCTCGACTTTATTCCTCACGGTAAGAGCACCATCTCATCTTTACTGATGCTGTCTTCGGAGCATGTTGAACTCTTAATGCGCGAGTTGAAATCGCATTATCAGCGCATCATTATTGATGTTGCTGCTGTGAATCAGAGTCAGGATGTTCAACTGATCAAACGTGCCGTCGATGGCGTTGTTTTCATTGTGAAAGCCGGGGTGGGGTCGGCGGGACAAATCGCCAACGCGCTGGATAAGATCGAGGAAAATAACGGCGTGGTGATTGGTGCGGTGCTCAATGCAGTTGAAGAAAAGGATCTTGAGACGCAAGAAGGTCTGCGTTCACTGAACTTCAGTACCGATCAACTGATGGCAACGCCAGGCCGCGTATGAGTCTACTGAAGAGCGCTTCCACAATAGCCGGTTCATCAGTCATCTCGCAGTTGATTGGTGCACTGTCTATTTGGTTGATTTCACACAAGTACGATATGGCTGAAGTGGGGCTTTATGCGCTCAACTACAGCATCGCCGTGGTGGGCGCTCAGGTGTGTACCTTTGCATCACAACTGTTAATTCCTAAGCAGCAGGATGACGAACTGGTACAGAATGTTGTGTTTTGCCTGATCCAAAGCACGATCATTGCCTTACCTTACGCCGTGCTTACCGCGTGGCTGTTTCACCAGAACATCCTGTTTCTCTATTTGCTAACGCTGGCAACGGCGTGGGTTTTAATCTCGGAAAACCTGTCGCTACGCACGGCCAACTTTCGTTTTCTGATTTTCCAGCGTATTTCTGTTTCTGTGGTCGTTGTACTTTCCGTCCTTCTTACGCACCATGTACAACTATTTTATTGGTCGTGGGCCTGCGCGACGATGGTGCTGACCATAAGCTGTATTTTGCATTCGTTTGATATTCGTTCGGTGGCGGCCAGACATCTGCGACCCGCCAGTAATTGGCATTTTTTCAAACAGAATATTCATCACATTACCAAAGTGGGCAGCGCGGAAGTGTTGGCGATGGCCAGCAGCAATTTGCCTATTATGCTGATTAACTTTTGGTTCTCGGCGCTGACGGCGGGTTATTTTTCCGTGGTTAGCCGCTTTTGCCTGGCTCCGGTGGTGATCATCGGGAATGCGGTGCGCAATACTATTTTTTCCAAATGGTCTATCGACTTCAGAAATAATACCTTTAACTATCAGGAGTATACCAAGGTACGTATGCTATTGCTGGTATTAGGGGTTATCTGTACCCTTGGGGTTTTTATTTTCTATCCGATTGTGATGCGCCTCGGTTTTAGCGAAGACTGGATTAACTCCATTGAGACGTCACGCTACATGTTGCCCTATTTATTCCCTGCGCTGGCGATAAGCCCTCTGACGGTGATAGAGCTTATTTTTGGTTCCCATCGCTATTTTCTGCGCATCCAACTGGAACAGCTGGCAATTGTACTCTTCGCTTTTGTTGTGACGCCCTATTTTTATAAAGATTATGCAACGTCGGTCATCTTGTTTTCTTCACTGACATTTATTCGCTACGCCTTCATTTATCTAAAAATGAATAAGCGAGCCAATCTCCTGAAAGACAAGCCGGTGATACTATGACGCTTAATACCGGATACTATTTACAGGTTTATACCTTTGTCACGCTGATCCTGTGTGGCTTGGTGCAATACTTTACCGGCATGCAGTCAGTGCTGTGGATACCTTTTTTCCTCACCTTATTGATGGTGGGATTATTGGTGATGCAGACGCGTGATGGCTCCTTACATCTGGATGCCCAGGAGACGATTGTCCTGGCATTGTACTTTTCGTTTCTGGTGCTGGCTGGAGCATCGACGCTGATTCAGGGCGGGATCACCGTCGCGATTGTGGCATTTAAAAACGAAATTGCGCTGTCGCTGGTGATGATCTGTTTGCTGCTGGGCTTTTGCCGGGAGTCACAGATTTACCGCGCAACGCGCTATCTGTATTGGGTGTTTTACGCGCAGATTCCGGTAATGATTTATCAGGTGTTACTGGTCGTTCCCCAGCGCGTCGCGGTGCGTGGTGAAGATGAGAAATGGGACTCCGTGGTTGGCACGTTTGGCGGTGACCCCATGGGGGGCGGGAATACTGCCGCAATGGGCCTGTTTTGCCTGTTAATTATGTTGTTAAAAGTCTCAGAATATAAGCATGGACTCACCACGTTCAAATCCATGGCGCTGCATATTGTTCTCGGTATCGGGTTATGCATCATTGGTGAAGTAAAGTTTGTCATTCTGCTATCGCCTATATTCCTGGCGTGGGTGTGGCTTTCACCGAGCTACGTCAAAGACGTTAGTAAGGTCAATCTGAAGACGTTATTGGTTATTGTGGCGGGAATGCTGTTGCTTATTAGCCTGTCGATTGTGATCCTCGCGTACTATTATTCTACGGCGTTCGGTGGCGATCCATCGAAAAGCTCGTTAAGTATTTTTATCGACTCCTTAAGCTATATCTTTGATCCGAACTACATTATGTCTACCGGTGAGTTAGGGCGCTTTACGACGTTCCTGTTCTGGTTGAAAAATAACGATCTGTGGGGGCTTTCAGGAACGTTATTTGGCTACGGACTCAATGCAACTAACAGTGGTAGTACGGTGTCGCCGGGCTTTTTGAATATTATCTACAACTTAATTCTTGACTCGACTTCCCTGAGTATGCTGCTGTGGGAAGTGGGGGTGATCGGCACGTTGCTCTTTATTAGCTTATTCATTTATATCCTGAAGGTTTGTCAGCCAAAGCCATTACTGATGCTTGAGCAACTGGACCAGCAGGATCTTCAGTTGTTGAGCTTTGCACCGGCGTTTAACGCTTTTGCGATTAGTTGCTTAATTAGCTTACCTTATAGCCAGATACTGATGATTACACCGATGTTACAATTCCTGTTCTATTTATCACTAGGATCAAGTTTAGTGATTCGTCGAACCGTCCTTCGCTGCGTAGGGTAATTGTATGGACCAAAAACCGTTTATTTCAGTGAGTATTAAAACACTCAATGAATCTAAATGTATTGAGAAGACGATTGACAGTATCCGTAAGCAGCTTATTGATTATCCACACAAAATTATTGTGGCAGATAGTCTGTCAACGGATAACACCCAACAGCTTGCGATCGATAAAGGGGTGACCGTAGTGTCCTTAACTGACCCTGGCGATCGCTGCTGTGGCGTCGGGCACCAGTTAGGTTATCTGTATAGTGAAGGGGATTATCTGCTGCTGATGGACGGCGACATGGAACTGGAAGAGGGCTTTGTGGATCAGGCGGTCGCGTTTTTGCAGGCCGAACCAGAATATGCAGGCGTTGCGGGAACCGTTGAAATGGACGATGCCGTTAACTATGAATTTAAATCGCGTAAGCAACGCATTAATAAAATCTATCCACTCGGGGATAGCGATCATCTGGGTGGCGGTGGGCTGTATCGTCGGTCGGCAATTGAAAAAATTGGTTATCTGACTAACCGTAATTTGCACGCGTATGAAGAGGCTGAACTGGGCCTGCGTTTAATCGAAGCAGGCTATAAACTGCGGCGTCTGGATATTCCTTACTTCAGCCATACGTCACATACGCTGCCGACGTTTAAGATGCTGGCGCGGCGCTGGACCAGCGGTTATTACCAGGCACCGGGTGAGCTTTTGCGTTGTAGTTGGGGGAAGCCCTGGTTTTCCCAGTCATTCAATATCGTGAAGAATGAGGCGGTATTTGCGCTTTACCTTATTCTCTTATTTGTGGCGCTGCTCAGTTTAAATATCAATGTGTTTGCCGTTGCGCTTCTACCATTACTGGCGTTTGCTTTGTTGAAGATTGTGCAAAACCGCTCGTTAACAGATGGGCTGCAAAGCGTTATTAATTTAATCGTACGCTCAGTGGGGCTGATCAAAGGTATTTTTTATCCAGTACGCGATCCGTTGACTCCGCCTGACAGTAAAATCATTCATGAATAACTAAGGCTGGCGCAATGAAAGTTTTATTAGTGAATAAGTTTTTTTTCATTAAAGGCGGCGCGGAAACGGTTTATTTTCAAGAGCGCGATATGCTGAAACAGGCCGGAGTGCAGGTTATTGATTTCTCTATGCATCATGAGAATAATTTCCCCTCGGACTATGCGGATTATTTTGTCAGTAATGTGGACTACCACAAAGCGAGCAATCTGCTGGGCGGTATCAAAACGGCGGTTAACTTTATTCATAATTCGCAGGCCTGCAAAAAAATGCTGGCGCTATTAGAAAAAGAGCGCCCGGATATTGTCCACTTTCACAACATCTACCATCAGTTAACACCGGCATTGATTAAAGTTGCGCGCAATTTTGGCTGCAAAACGGTGCTGACTGCGCATGACTATAAGATTGTGTGCCCCGCGTATTCCATGCTGCGCGACGGCAAAGTGTGCGATTCCTGTATTACCGGAACGGTTTTCAACGCCTTCAGGTATCGTTGTCAGGAAGGTTCAGCCTCAAAAAGTTTACTGCTCTCCCTGGAGGCAACCTGGCAGTACATTGCACAAAACTATCAGGCACTGGATGTGATTGTTTCACCAAGCGTTTTTTTACGCGGTGTTTTGCTGCGCACGCTGCCAAATTCGCGCATTGATGTCATCGTCAATGGCGTTGATGATAGCCGTCCCCTGGCCGAAGTAAGCGATGAAGGCTATATGCTGTACTTCGGTCGTCTGAGCCGTGAAAAGGGCGTGGCAACGTTGTTGGCAGCGCATAAAAAAATGCAGAACAGCGCGCCGCTGAAAGTTGTGGGGCACGGTCCGTTGCATGATGAATTAGCCGCCAAATACCCTGATGTTGAGTTTTTAGGTTATGTGCAACAAGGGGAGGCGCTCGATAAGCTTATTAAGCATGCGCGAGCGGTGATCCTGCCTTCAGAATGCTATGAAAACTGTTCTATGGCGATATTAGAAGCGATGTCCTTAGGCAAACCGGTTATCGGGTCGCGCATCGGCGGTATACCGGAACAAATTCGTGACGGTGTCGAAGGGATTTTATTCGAACCGGGTAATGTGCATGAGTTAGCCAATGCGATGGACGCTCTGGCCGACTCGCCTGAGAAGGCGAGGAATATGGGCTTACAAGGTCGTGCACGGTTGAGTGAAAAATATGCGCTGAGTAAACATATGGATACCCTACAGGCGCTGTATAAAGAACTGCTGAGCAGGCCATAGTATGAGTAAAAAAATAACGGTTTTTGGAACGCGTGGTATTCCCGATGTATTAGGCGGTGTGGAGACACACTGTCAGAATCTTTATCCTGCCATTAAACAGCAGTTCGACGTGGATGTTTGCGTGATCGCTCGCTCGCCATATGTAAATTACAAACGATCGGTATATAAAAAAGTCGAAACTTACGCGCTGTGGGCACCTAAAAAGCGTTCGCTGGAAGCTATTGTCCATTCCGTTATAGCGGCGTTTAGGACACGTATCGACCATTCGGATATTGTGCATGTCCATGCTATCGGCCCTGGCCTTGTGATCCCACTCTTACGCGTGATGGGTAAAAAGGTAGTTTTTACCCATCACGGGCCCGATTACGATCGCCAGAAATGGGGATATGTAGCCAAAAAAATATTGTTGCTGGGTGAGCGTTGGGCGGTGAGATATGCCAACGAGGTGATTGTGATTTCTGAAGTTATTAATCAACTGATCCAGAAAAAACACGGTCGCTATGATGCGCATTTAATTCACAATGGCGTGAACAAGCCGCGGTTATTATCACAGCTCACCATCGACAATACGCTCTCCCGCTTTGGGCTACAGCCGAAAAACTACCTCGTGGTGGTTGGGCGGTTTGTGGAAGAAAAAGGGATGCATGATGCCATCGCCGCTTATCAACACAGTGGTTTGACCATACCGTTAGTACTAATTGGCGATGCGGATCATCCGACCGAATACAGCGTGCGCCTCAAAAAGCTTGCCGCCGACACGCCAGGTGTTGTGATGACTGGTTTTTTACGTGGTGACGAACTTCAGGCGGTGTTTTCGCAGGCTAAATTGTTTGTGATGCCCTCATACCATGAAGGATTGCCCATTGCGCTGCTGGAGGCAATGTCATTTTCTCTTCCGGCCGTCGTCAGTGATATTCCGGCTAACCTTGAAGTTCAACTGCCCGCCGAGGCCTATTTTAAGGTGGGAGATGTAACCGGTCTGGCTGAAAAATTAGGCCAAGGGGCAACAGCAAATAGCGTGGACTATGGTGTATATTTGCAAAACTACAATTGGCATGAAATCGCCAAAAAGACGGTTAACGTCTACCACTCCATTGATAAAGATATAGGTTAATTTTGACCAGTCCTCAAAATCGTCCTCCTGCCATCGAACGGTTTTACGCTCACCTTGATGAGCGGATAGCGGAGGAATTGACCCCTGAACAAAAAGAAGGGGTGGAAAAAGCGCTCCTTGCTACAACCCTGACTTCGCGGCATCAGATCGATATTCGCAGAAGCTTTCCTTTTTTCAGCAAGCGTTATTATCTGGTTTTTTTGTTTGGCAGAGATTTACGCCGCCAGCATCGCCAGGAATCAACCCTGTCGAGAATGTTGCTCACTTTTTTGCTGCTGATTGCCGTGCTATTCGTCACCTGCTGCATATTGCTGACGCTGTATATGATCAAATCCGCGTTAGGTATTGATGTGTTCCAAAATTTTCACGTAGGTATCTGGGACTGGTGGTTAAGTCTGAAAGACCGCTAGCGTTAACAAATTGGTGGAGGACGTCTTTGCGATGAAGCGTAAATGGGTTTGTGCGTTGTTGTGCATGTTTTTCCCGCTGACGGTTATGGCCGCATTGACGACCGTTACCCCCAAAGCATTGACGGGCCCGTTAACCAATCCGGGGATTGGCGTGGCAAGTTTTCATCAGGGATACGGTGAAACGCTGGGGCTGGCGGACTATCCCAATACCGGATTTGAATACGAGCGTTTTTACTGGCGGGATCTGGAGCCAGTCGAAGGCCAGTACAATTTTGCGTTGGTGGATGATGCCTTTAAATACGCGGCGGCACATCGCCCTGCGATGAATGTCGGGCTACGCTTTATGGCTCTGGCAGAGCCGGAAAGCGGTTCGCAAATTCCTGACTGGCTGATTAAAAAAGGCGTGAAAGGAACCTGGACGCCGGATAAAAAGACATTTGCCCCGGATTTAGACGATCCTCTGTTTATTCAATACAGTCAGCGTCTGTTGAACGCATTTGGTAAGCGCTACGATGGTAATGAGAATCTCGCGTTTGTTGATATTGGCATGGTGGGATCGTGGGGAGAATGGCATAACAGCAACTTCCCGAACCTGAAGCCATTACTGGAGCGATACACCACGGCGCAACTGGATCGCTACGTCGCGATGCACTTTTCTGCTTTTCCGGTGACGCCAAAAACCATGCTGATAAGCGGCGGTCAAAGTCTGGCGAATGCCGTGGCGCGTGGGGCTGGGTGGCGTGCGGACTGTTGGGGGGACCTGCGCGTATTTTCGGACACCTGGAACCATATGGCTGATGATTACCCCCAGCGATTGCTGGCTGCGCAGCAGAGTTATTCAGGGTTCAACGACGCCTGGAAACGTGCGCCGGTGAGTCTGGAGATCTGCTCGTATATGCAGGACTGGAAGAACACCTTTCACTATACACGTGCTGAAGTGCAGGGGATTTTTGACTGGGCGGTCAAGCAGCACGCCAGTACCATTAACCTGAAATCGAGAACGATACCCAGCGACTATCGACCGATTGTCGACGATGCGCTGACCAAATTGGGCTATCGATTTCGCCTTGCGTCCCTGAGTCATGAGTCCGTGTGGGACAGCGGACAAACGCTGACATTAAACAGTACCTGGTACAATGAGGGTATCGCACCGATTTATCTGCCTTACATGCTGGCATTCCGGGTCGTAGACAGCGCCAATAAGGCGGTGGCACAGGGGAATTCCGCGGAGGATATTCGCCGCTGGCTCCCCGGTAAGTATCAGGTCAGTTATGCGTTATCTATGCCAGGCCGACTGGCGAAAGGGCAATACGCGATTGAGGTTGCGATGCTGGATAAGTCAGGGGCGGCGAGAATTAACTTTGCCAATGAAGGGAAGCAGAGCAGCGGCTGGTACCGGGTGTCAACAATAACGGTACGCTAGTCAGACACAGCAGCGAGCCTGACGGTCAGGCTCGCTGCTGAGAACATTAAATTTGATACCCATTCGGGTTATTTTTTTGCCAGTTCCAGGTGTCACGCATCATTTCATCAAGGTTGTAGATGGCCTTCCAACCTAGCTCTTTGTATGCCAGCGATGGGTCAGACCAACATTCGGCAATATCTCCGGGTCTTCTGGCGACAAACTGATAGTTTATTTTTGTCTGCGCCGCTTTTTCAAACGCCTCAATCAGATTAATTACGGAATAACCGACACCGGTACCGAGATTAATCACTTTGTAAGCCGCGCCTTTGTTCTGGCAATCCAGCGCGGCTAAATGACCGGTCGCCAGATCCATGACGTGAATATAATCTCGCACACCGGTACCATCAGGGGTTGGATAATCATTACCGTACACAGACACGGTTTCCAGCTTACCAATCGCGACCTGGGAGATATACGGAACCAGGTTATTAGGGATACCGTTAGGATCTTCACCAATCCGACCTGATGGATGGGCGCCAACCGGGTTGAAATAGCGCAGACAGGTAATGCGAAAATCGGGTTGTGCACGTGAGAAATCGGCCAGAATTTGTTCGACCATCAACTTAGACGTGCCGTACGGATTAGTGGTACCACCCGTGCGCGATTGCTCGCTCAGCGGTACGCTTTCTGGATTACCATATACCGTGGCAGATGAGCTAAAAATGAAACGATTAACGCCAGCGGCCAGCATCTCATCCAGTAAAACCAGCGTTCCGGTAACGTTGTTTTCATAGTAGGCGAGGGGCTCTTTTATCGACTCTGAAACCGATTTGAGTCCCGCAAAATGAATGACATCGGTGATGTTATGGTCGGCGAAAATGTTTTTTAATGCCTGCCTGTCGAGAACATCGGCGATATAGACAATGGGCTCTCTTCCGGTGAGTTCCGCGACCCTGTCCAGCGAGATTCTGCTGGCGTTCGCCAGATTATCGATGACTACGACATCATCGCCTCTTTCCAGTAGCGTTAACACAGTATGTGAACCAATATAACCTGCACCACCAGTGACAAGAATTGCCATACAGACTCCAGATAAACGGGGATTGATTCACGCCAGTACCATAGAGAACGCGTTATTGGTAACGTTTGGTAAGGTAATAATTGCGATACCTCACCATGCATTTATAAGAAATTTTTTTAAGTATAGATAAAAAGCTGAATTTGTTTATTTTTGTATCATAAACAATATAGTTATTTGAGAAGTTCAGCGTGTGGACGCCGTCACTGTGGTTGATCGACGAATTGATTTGTTCGATCAGAGTTTCAGCAAAATTAGTGTCGTTTAGTGTCACTAATTCTTTGATATAGATTGATTTTCCATAAGTTTCAGGCGTGCACTCCTGTGTAAGGAAGTACATTTTATTTTCGACCTGATAGGAGGCACCTGCACCTCGATGATGGGGATTGCTCACCTTCAATGAGGGGGTAATCCGCTGCCATTGTCCATAAATATGATCTGCTGAATGAATAATTATTTCGTTATCCATCGTGGTGGACAACAGATAACAGGTTTCATTAATTGAGATAAATACGTTGTCGGTTAATTGGGTATCAGAGATTAAAACTTTAACTTGCTTCCAGCGTGCAGGGAACTCAATTGACTGAAACAGTATTACCTCTTTTCTTTCTGAAGACTCGGGGATCATGAACAGTTGATCGTTGATATGTATCAGATAAGGGAATGACAAATGACACTGTAAGTCGTCAAAGCCTTCAAGCCTAATATCTTCAAGTTCAACCAGTTCACGGTCAAGAACGCGACATCGTAGCGTGCCTTTTGAGTTGCGAAAGCTAAGAGCTTCATAGAAAACATACAGTTTATCGCCTTTTTCAATCAGAAAAGGATCGGCCTGAAATGTATATTTCTTTTTTAACTGCTGCGCAGTGGATTTGCTTAATATCTCCAGAGTGTTGTCGGGGAATGAGTGTGTACCATTATCCTTAATAAGCATGATGTCCCACGACTCATGATAAAATAACTTATCCATTATTCTTTTTATTTTTGTTTGCATTTGCACCTGATCCTTTTTATCGCCAGCACCATGTATGAACAGCTGTTTGCGACTCAGTGAATGAGCCTGTCGCAATGTTGTATAAATGTGCGAAAACCGATGTGGAACACCAGTGGCTACTTTAAAACTAGTCGCAAGCCCGTTTTTTGTCCACTAACAGAAATAGGGAGAGGAGATGTCCAGAGCATCCTTGCTCCAGTGGGGGAATTACTCGAAATGCACCTGCGGGTTATCTGCAAGGGAAACGTAGGTTTTGCTGTTTTTATCCAGGGTACGGATTTCACCGCTTTCGATGTCATACACCCAACCGTGCAGACGAAGCGCATTATTGCGCAGCCCAACCGCGACACAAGGATGCGTTTTAATGTTGTTAAGCTGTGCGATAACGTTCTCTTCCACCATGGCATTAACTTTATCGATTGGGTTATCCCAGGTTTTTTTATCGACCACGGCTTTCGCGGCATCGGCATAGTGCAGCCAGTGAGCGACAGCGGGCATCGGATCCAGGGGCTGGCTATCGGCAATGGCTTTCATCGCGCCACAATTGGAGTGACCGCAGATGACGATATCCGTTACGCCAAGTGCGACAACCGCGTATTCGATGGTTGCGGATACACCACCCGGTTCCGGACCAAATGACGGTACGATATTACCGGCGTTGCGGATAACGAAAAGCTGTCCTGGATCTTGCTGAGTAACGAGTTCTGGTACCAGGCGGCTATCGGAACAGGAGATGAAAAGTGCCTTAGGATTCTGGCTAGATGCCAGGCTGCGGAAGAGTTCCTTGCGTTGAGGGAAAATCTCTTTTTGGAAGTTGAGGAAGCCCTCGATGATATGTTGCATAGCAGTGTCTCTTGTCTCTGTTTAAGCAGGTTATGATGAAGATCACACTTTCCAGTTTAACACCAGCCGACAGAAGGGAAAGACTTTATAGCAGTTCAGCAACATCTTTGGATAATTTTGCCCCACCGTGGCAGGGCAAATCGTGTGATGTACGCTATGCGTTTTGCCATTTCTGGTATGCCGCTTTTAGCCGGTTCATCGCTTCTACCAGTACCGGGCGTGGGCAGCCAACGTTGAGTCTCATGTGCCCCTCTCCACCGGGACCATATTGCGCCCCAGGTGACAGGCCAAGCCTGGCGTCATGCACAAAAAAAGCGCTTAGCTGCTCATCGCTGAGATCCATTTTTTCCACATTCAGAAACAGAAGATACGACGCGCCGCCATACACAATGGAAATCAAGGGACAGTACTTTTCGATTTCACTTTTTACAAACGCTACATTGTCGGCCAGATAGGCCAATAATTTCTGGTGCCAGTCGGCGCAATGGGTAAAGGCGCTGTAAATGGCCGCCTGCTGCAATGAATGCGTCTCTGCAAGGTAGCAGTTATCCAGAAAGTGGTAGAACTGATGGCGTAATTCATCATTCTTAATAATGGCGATTCCGCCCTGGATCGCCGCCGTATTGAAGGTCTTGCTGATGGAAGTAAGTACGATTGACCGACTATCTGGCGCTTCATCAACAGTAAAAAACGGCAAATGGCGCTTTCCTGGCAGGGTTAAATCACTATGCACTTCATCAGACAGAATGATGACGCCAGCCTGCTGGCAATAGTGGCTTATTTTTTCCAACGTTTCCCGCGACCACACCATTCCACCTGGATTATGCGGTGAAGGGAACAAAAACATTTTGCACTGCTTGAGTTTCTCGCTGAAATCATGCCAGTCAAATTCATAGTGCCCGTTTTTCTCAATGAGGCGCGTCTGAATCAAATTCCTGCCGCTGGTGTTTACCAGATTAGGATAGGGATCATAGATTGGCGTACAGGTTAAAATATTATCGCCTGGACGGGTAAGCGCCATTAAAGAGAGTACGATAGTTTTTATAACACCGGGAATAAAATGTAACCAGTGTGCCTTGATATCGGCATCATACTGTTGTGCATACCAATGAATAACAGATTCTTTCCATTGTGGATAATCCAGGTTATAGCCTTGCACAGGCTGCGATACCACCGAACGCAGCGTGCTCATGATTGGCTCTGGTGTCGCAAAATCCATATCTGCAATCCACAGCGGTAATACATCGGTGGTACCGTACATCTGTTGTAATTGCCCGTATTTGCGACAATTAACATCCCTTGTGACAATATCATCAAACAAAGACATTGTTGACTCCTGGAAAGTCTCTGAAAATAGTGTAAGCAACGCAAAAGCGAAGAATGTTTATGTATATCTAATGGATATATTTAATTTACCCTGGTGATAGCTAATATTTGGCTATTTGGTAGTTTATGATTTTTGCTCAACCATATTCTCAGTGGCTTCATTGGGCTCATATTTAGGGAAGGTGCGAATAAGCAGGTCATTTCTTCCCAAGCTGACTCGCTGATTAAAATTTCGCGGATCTGGGCCGATTTTTTTCCCGCAAACACATCGAATCAGCCTATTTAGGCTATTTTTTCCACCATTTCTGGCGTTATTTCCGGTTTTTACTGAGATCTCTCCCACTGACGTATCATTTGGTCCACCCGAAACAGGTTGGCCAGGGTGAATAACATCGCCAGTTGGTTATCGTTTTTCAGCAGCCCCTTGTATCTGGCTTTCACGAAGCCGAACTGCCGCTTGATGATGCGAAACGGGTGCTCCACCCTGGCACGGATGCTGGCTTTCATGTATTCGATGTTGATGGCCGTTTTGTTCTTGCGCGGATGCTGCTTCAAGGTTTTTACCCTGCCGGGACGCTCGGCGATCAGCCAGTCCACATCCACCTCGGCCAGCTCCTCGCGCTGTGGCGCTCCTTGGTAGCCGGCATCGGCTGAGACAAATTGCTCCTCTCCATGAAGCAGATTACCCAGCTGATTGAGGTCATGCTCGTTGGCCGCGGTGGTGACTAGGCTGTGGGTCAGGCCACTCTTGGCATCGACACCAATGTGGGCCTTCATGCCAAAGTGCCACTGATTGCCTTTCTTGGTCTGATGCATCTCCGGATCGCGTTGCTGCTCTTTGTTCCTGGTAGAGCTGGGTGCCTCAATGATGGTGGCATCCACCAAAGTGCCTTGGGTCATCATGACGCCTGCTTCGGCCAGCCAGCGATTGATGGTCTTGAACAATTGACGGGCCAGTTGATGCTGCTCGAGCAGGTGGCGGAAATTCATGATGGTGGTGCGATCCGGCAGGGCGCTATCCAGGGATAATCGGGCAAACAGGCGCATGGAGGCGATTTCGTACAGGGCATCTTCCATGGCACCGTCGCTCAGGTTGTACCAATGCTGCATGCAGTGAATACGCAGCATGGTCTCCAGCGGATAGGGCCGTCGGCCATTGCCCGCCTTGGGATAAAACGGCTCGATGACAGCGGTCATATTCTGCCATGGCAGAATCTGCTCCATGCGGGAGAGGAAAATCTCTTTTCGGGTCTGACGGCGCTTAGTGCTGAATTCACTATCGGCGAAGGTGAGTTGATGGCTCATGATGTCCCTCTGGGATGCGCTCCGGATGAATATGATGATCTCATATCAGGAACTTGTTCGCACCTTCCCT
>NZ_JAOWHQ010000067.1:0-27623 GCF_030332565.1 Citrobacter sp. Cpo109 | reverse complement strand
GGAAGGTGCGAATAAGCAGGTCATTTCTTCCCAAGCTGACTCGCTGATTAAAATTTCGCGGATCTGGGCCGATTTTTTTCCCGCAAACACATCGAATCAGCCTATTTAGGCTATTTTTTCCACCATTTCTGGCGTTATTTCCGGTTTTTACTGAGATCTCTCCCACTGACGTATCATTTGGTCCACCCGAAACAGGTTGGCCAGGGTGAATAACATCGCCAGTTGGTTATCGTTTTTCAGCAGCCCCTTGTATCTGGCTTTCACGAAGCCGAACTGCCGCTTGATGATGCGAAACGGGTGCTCCACCCTGGCACGGATGCTGGCTTTCATGTATTCGATGTTGATGGCCGTTTTGTTCTTGCGCGGATGCTGCTTCAAGGTTTTTACCCTGCCGGGACGCTCGGCGATCAGCCAGTCCACATCCACCTCGGCCAGCTCCTCGCGCTGTGGCGCTCCTTGGTAGCCGGCATCGGCTGAGACAAATTGCTCCTCTCCATGAAGCAGATTACCCAGCTGATTGAGGTCATGCTCGTTGGCCGCGGTGGTGACTAGGCTGTGGGTCAGGCCACTCTTGGCATCGACACCAATGTGGGCCTTCATGCCAAAGTGCCACTGATTGCCTTTCTTGGTCTGATGCATCTCCGGATCGCGTTGCTGCTCTTTGTTCCTGGTAGAGCTGGGTGCCTCAATGATGGTGGCATCCACCAAAGTGCCTTGGGTCATCATGACGCCTGCTTCGGCCAGCCAGCGATTGATGGTCTTGAACAATTGACGGGCCAGTTGATGCTGCTCGAGCAGGTGGCGGAAATTCATGATGGTGGTGCGATCCGGCAGGGCGCTATCCAGGGATAATCGGGCAAACAGGCGCATGGAGGCGATTTCGTACAGGGCATCTTCCATGGCACCGTCGCTCAGGTTGTACCAATGCTGCATGCAGTGAATACGCAGCATGGTCTCCAGCGGATAGGGCCGTCGGCCATTGCCCGCCTTGGGATAAAACGGCTCGATGACAGCGGTCATATTCTGCCATGGCAGAATCTGCTCCATGCGGGAGAGGAAAATCTCTTTTCGGGTCTGACGGCGCTTAGTGCTGAATTCACTATCGGCGAAGGTGAGTTGATGGCTCATGATGTCCCTCTGGGATGCGCTCCGGATGAATATGATGATCTCATATCAGGAACTTGTTCGCACCTTCCCTTACCCTGCTATCCACGAGAAACTCGCTGGATAGCCGTGCCCGCTAATAACCGTAGACCTGACAAACGAAGCCCCATCCCTGGGATTTAATAATCTAAACCCAGGGATAGGGCAGGGGATCAGCGTCGAGCTTTAAATCGCGCTAACGTATTTTCAACGAGGACAAAGAACACTGGAACAAAATAGATTGCCAGTACCGTCGCGGCCAGCATTCCTCCGATAACCCCCGTACCGACGGCATTTTGCGCACCAGAGCCCGCGCCGTTGCTTATTGCCAGCGGAATAACCCCCAGGATGAAGGCCAGTGAGGTCATCAGAATTGGACGTAAGCGCATTTGCGCGGCTTCCACTGCAGCTTCAAGCGGCGTTTTCCCTTCTTTCTGCATAATCTCGACGGCAAACTCGACGATCAGAATGGCGTTTTTAGCCGACAGCCCCATGGTGGTGAGCAGGCCGACCTGGAAATAAACATCATTGCTCAGGCCGCGCAGATCGGTAGCCAGTAAAGCGCCGACCACCCCGATTGGCACAACCAGCATCACCGAGAACGGGATCGACCAGCTTTCATACAGTGCCGCCAGCGCCAGAAACACGACGATCAGCGAAATGCCGTACAGCATTGGTGCCTGGTTTGTGGATAGCGCCTCCTGATAAGACAGACCGGTCCAGGCATAGCCGACGCCTGCGGGCAGTTTATTAATCAGCGATGCCATAAATTTCATCGCATCACCGCTGCTTTTCCCTTCGACCGGCTGGCCCAGAATTTCCATTGCAGGCTGACCGTTGTAGCGTTCAAGACGAGGAGAACCGTAAGTCCACTCGGTGGATGAGTAGGCGGAAAGCGGCGTCATTGCGCCGGAGGCATTACGTACGTACCAGTGATTGATATTGTCCGGCAACATACGGAACGGCGTATCGGCCTGGACATACACTTTTTTTACGCGCCCCTGGTTCAGGAAATCATTAACATAGCGACTACCAAACGCGGTGGAGATGGTCTGATTAATATCTGATAACGCAACGCCCATAGCTTCAGCCTTTTTGGCGTTGACGTGAATGCGGAACATCGGTGTATCTTCCAGGCCGTTCGGACGTACCCCGTCAACCTCACCGGATGACTGGTTGGCCAAAGCCAGAAGCTGGTTCCGCGCCTGCATCATTTTCTCATGCCCAAGATTACCGTTATCCAGTAGCTCCATATCAAAACCTGAAGCCGTCCCCAGTTCCGCGACTGCGGGTAAATTGAACGGATAAACGACGGCATTATTGATGGTGCTTAAGGCCATCATTGCCCGTCGAATAATGGCGGTAACCGAGTTTTCTTCGCCAACGCGTTCTGACCAGGGCTTCAGGCTGATAAACGCCAGACCGTTGTTTTGTCCCTGGCCGCTGAAACCAAATCCGCCAACGGTGAAAACAGAAGCGACGTTTTTCTGTTCTTTTGTCAGGTAGTAGTCGGTTATTTCTCCGAGCACTTTGCTGGTGTTCACCATCGTTGAACCCGAAGGCAATTGTGCCGTGGTCATGAATACCCCCTGATCTTCTTCAGGCAGAAAGGAGGTCGGAGTGCGTAAAAACAGCACAATCATGCCCGCGCCAATGACTAAATAGACGACCATATAGCGGCCTGTGCGACGTAGCAGTCTACGGGTGCTGTCCGTGTAGTGCTGAGTGCATTTCTCCATGAAGTGGTTGAAACGGGTAAACAGAAAATGTGTGTTTGCTTTTTCTCCCTCGTGAGATTTTAACAGCATGGCGCAAAGTGCTGGCGTCAGGCTCATTGCCACAAATACCGACAGCAGCATGGAAGAGATTAAGGTGATGGAAAACTGACGGAAAATTTCACCCGTTGCTCCGCTCATAAACGCCATCGGCATAAATACGGCGGATAACACGACGGCAATACCAACCAGCGCCCTCTGGAGTTGACCCATTGCTTTATGCGTTGCCGCTTTTGGGGACAAGTGCTCTTCAGCAATAATACGTTCTACGTTCTCAACCACCACGATGGCATCATCGACCAACAGCCCTATCGCCAGCACCATGCCAAACATCGTGAGCGTGTTAATCGAAAAACCGGCGACGTCGAGTATTGCAAAGGTTCCGAGGATAACCACCGGAACGGCGATAGTGGGGATAAGCGTCGCACGGAAACTCTGCAAAAACAGATACATGACGAGGAATACCAGAATGATTGCCTCGATCAAAGTATGAAAAACACCCTGAATCGAAATCTCGATAAACGGCGTGGTGTCATAGGGATAAACGGTTTTCATACTGGCCGGAAACCAGGCCGATAATCTGTTCAGCTCTTGTTTGACCGCCTGGGACGTTGCCAGGGCATTGGCGCCAGCGGCAAGTTTAATCGCAATCCCGGCGGCGGGTTTGCCGTTGTAACGTGCAACCGTTGCATAATTTTCCGCACCCAGCTCAATGCGCGCGACATCGCGCAGCAGAACCTGAGAACCATCTTGCTGAACTTTAAGGAAGATCTTGCCAAATTCATCGGTCGTTTGCAGACGCGTCTGGACGATTATCGACGCATTTAACTGCTGATCGGCTGACTGAGGCATGCCCCCCAACTGCCCGCCAGATATCTGATTATTTTGCACTTTGAGCTGGGTAATGACGTCCTCGGGAGTGAGGTTATACTTGTCGAGCTTTTGCGGATCCAACCAGATGCGCATGGCGTATTGAGAACCGAATAACTGCACGCTCCCCACCCCGGCAGTGCGGCTTAGCGGATCTTTAATGTTCGAGGCCACATAGTCGGCAATATCATATTGGCTCAGGCTGTTATTATCAGAGATAAAACCGGCGACCATTAATATATTGCTGCTGGATTTATCAACGCTGATCCCTTGTTGTTGTACTTCCTGTGGCAAGGAAGGCATCGCCAGCTGTAGTTTATTCTGTACCTGAACCTGCGCAATATCGGGTGACGTACCCGTTTTGAAGGTCAGGATAATCGAGGCATTACCTGCCGCATCGCTGGTGGATGACATATACATCAGGCCATCAAGACCATTCATATTCTGTTCAATCACCTGGGTGACGGAGTCTTCAACGGTCTTTGCGTCAGCCCCTGGGTAGGCAGCGCTGATGGTAATGGTTGGGGGCGCAATTTGTGGATATTGGGCGACAGGCAGGTTCATTATCGCGATACCGCCCGTAAACATCATGATAATAGCGAGCACCCAGGCGAAAACCGGGCGCTCAATAAAAAAGTTGGCCATGAAGAAAGTGTCCTTAATGCCTGAAATATTACTGTTCAGCTACCGTGTCAGATGTGTTCAGTTTTGAAGGGAGGACCCGGGCTTTGATTCCCGGACGAATTCTTTGTAATCCGGACACAATGACCCGATCGCCAGGACGTAATCCCGCGGTCACTAACCATTGATTACCAACGGCCTTCACTGCGTTTATTTCACGCAGTTGCACTACGTTTTCCTGGTCAAGGATCAGCGCGGTGGCTTTTCCTTGCTCGTTATGCGTAATTCCTTGCTGGGGGACCATCAACACGTTTTGTTGACTGCCTTCGTCCAGCAACGCCGTGACATACATACCGGGTAAAATTTCACCTTCAGGATTGGGAAATACGGCGCGCAGGGTTACCGAACCGGTGGTCTCATCAACAGCGGGATCGGAAAACTCAAGCGTACCGGTATGGCGATAGGGCTTGCCGTTTTCCAGCATCAGCTCAACCGGAATTTTGCCTTGTTGCTGGGCGATTTGGCCGTTGGCTTTCTCTTCTTTCAGGCGTAAGAAGTCCTGTACTGACTGGGTTAAATCAACATAAATCGGATCTAATCTCTGAACGGTGACCAGCGCGTTTTCCTGATTGGCAGTAACCAGGGCACCCACGGTCACGGAGGATTTACCGCTGATGCCATCAATGGGCGAGGTAACATTGGCGTATCGAAGATTGATGGTGGCTTGTTCAAGATCTGCTTTAGCGACGGCAACATTGGCTTGCGCTTCATTAAGCTGTGTACGCGTCGTGTCATAGTCCTGGCGGCTGACGTAATTAGATTTTATTAATGCTGACTGCCGATTGAGTGTCAGACGAACATTATTGGCGGTAGCCTGTGCCTTTGCCAACGCGCCTTTGGCTGAGTCCAGCCGTGCCTGCAGCGGGGCAGGATCAATTTGATACAGTGATTCTCCTTTGCTGACTTTATCGCCTTCAACAAAGTTGCGTTTTATGATGATCCCACCAACCTGAGGGCGGATTTCGGCGATCTCGAACGCAAGCGCGCGACCCGGAAGTTCACTTTTAATATTTACTGAGGAGGGCGCTAAGGTAACAACGCCGACCTCGGGCTCCATGGCGGTTTTTACTGCAGGTTTATTATCACAGGCGGTGATGATGACGCTACTAAAGAATAATGGTATCAACAGTAAGCATTTTCTGTTCATAGTAATCCCTGAATAATGTGTAAACACAAATGTTCTTTTATTGCATGCAGGGTGGGGGAGTTGTCGGTAAATAAAAAAAGATGGTCAGGCATGAGAAGGGTAAAGCCCATTTCTTCGCTAAAGAATTAGCGGTTAAAAATTATATGTAACAGGAAGAATGCATGTTAAGCGAAGGATCTCATGAAGCAGGATGGCGCAATAAGATAAACACGGGGTGATGAGAGGGGGTGTTTGCCAACACCTGACTCCGGAATATAGTCGCGCCATCTTACCTCTGGGATTATTTCACTAGCTCCGGAGTTACCTGAGTGACTGTATTGGCGTAGTAAGGCGCTCCCCACATCGGCTCAGGCCAGAATGCGCCGTAACCATAATCCCACATGTTATAGGTGGTGTTGACAGACTCAGTTAAATGCCAAACCTGGATTCCTTGTAAATCAACTTTAACAAAGTTGTACGGGACTTTGTTGATGAATCCTGACTCATCTCCTTGAATTGTTCCCAAAATAGTCACGAAATGGTTTCTGTAGTTTACCGGATCGAGGAAACCTTTCTGCTGGGCAAGAATACGTCCCTGATAGCTCGCGTCTATTTGTGGCTTAGCAGAGTCGTTCAGTGGCAAAACGGCGATTTCCAGCAACGTATCATTTTTGGTGTTAATCACATTGATGACTTTACCGCCAAAGCGAGCCTGTTGACCGGTATATAAACCGGGCTGGTTATGCACGGAGATAAAGTTTTTTTGGATATCGGGTTGATTATTACCTTTGATATTCTCAGGAATGGAAGCACATGATGCCAGGGTGAAAGCAAGGGCAATAATCATCAACCCTTTTGTATTTTTCATTTTACTTTCCTGCTTAAAAAAGACAGGTCTATAGTAAACCTTTGCGTATTATTGTCAGCATGCGCATTGTTGATTATCTAATATTAATATAATTGTAGCTTATGGTAATAACGGATTGTATTTTATCTGGTCGCTGAATGAGGACGATATTTTCAACGACCAGAAAAGTAACGGCTGACATCAAGGTTTCACGTCACGCTGGCGGGAATGTAATAAAGCGGATCGTCAATTTTCGCGGCGCTCATCACCCGACAGAATGACCGAGTTCATTACTCCCGTCACCCAGACGGTAGGCCAGCGCTACCACTAACGACTGCACCAGGCATAGCGTCGCTGACTGGGAGCGAAACGCGTCGACCTGCGCCTCTTTCACCACAAAGCAGAGATCGCTGAATGTGGCCAGCGGGCTTATCTGGCTGTCGGTAATCACGATCTGGCGCGCGCCGGCATTGGCCGCAGTTTCGCTGACCATCACCGTTTCTTCCGCATAAGGTGAGAAGCTTATCGACACCACGATATCGTGCGCTTTGATGCGGTTAATCTGCTCGCGCAGCATTCCGCCCATTCCGTCGAGCAAAATAGGGCGACACTCAAGATGGCTCAGGGCGTAGGTGAGATAGGCCGCTACGCTAAACGAACGACGCAGACCTGCAATGTAAATGGTATCGGCTTCTGCCAGCAATTGTACGGCGCGTTCCAGCATTTCAGGTTCGGCACGGGCTGCCAGCTGCTGGAGCGCCTGGGTATTCGAACGGGCGAACTCCTGCAGGATATCGAGCGGGGTTTCCGGTACGGCTTCGCTTTCCATCTCACGGAACATGCGCGCGCGGTCGCTGTAGCTGGCGGTTTCCTCTACCAGGTTCATACGAAACAGCTGTTTCATTTCGTTGAAGCCGGTGAAGTCAAAAGCATTGGCGAAGCGGATCAGCGTAGAGGGTGGTACTCCGGCTCGTTCAGCAATGACGGCAACCGTATCAAAAGCCACGCTATTGGTATTATCCAGCACATAGCGGGACACCTGCTGCAACCTCTTACTCAGGCTATCGTAGCGATCGCGGATTTGCTGCTGCAGCTCGTTCAGGCTGGTTGCTGTTGTCATTTTACCTCCTGGTACATAGTTTTATGATTCTAAACGCAAAACCGCGTCTTTGAAATGTCACTCATTCATCTGGCTGTAAAAACGAAACAAAAGCTTCAGGCTTACCGTTCGCTGAAACGTTCTGCCAGTGCACGCTAATCATGCGATTCCGCTTGTTAACATAAAAACCCATCCTTGATCACATTAATCATTATTTATTTTATTTCAACTTAAAATGGAATGTTTGTTTCATATATAGTACACAGATAACAGTGTTCAGGTAACAGTCACGTATCAACAGCGAGAGGTTAAGGATGGAGACAGTAGCGAATTTTATCCACGGCGAATGTGTCACCGGTTCAGGCCAGCGCGTTCAGGCAATCTTCAACCCGGCCACCGGCGAGCAGATCCGCCAGGTGGTGATGAGTACGACACAGGAAACCGAGCAGGCTATTGCGGCAGCGCACGACGCATTCCCCGGTTGGGCGCGTCATTCTCCGTTAAAACGTGCGCGAGTGATGTTCCGCTTTAAGGCGCTGTTGGAAGAAAACATGGAGAGGCTGGCTCGCATCATCAGCGAAGAGCATGGCAAGGTATTCTCTGACGCAGTTGGTGAGCTGACCCGCGGCCTGGAAGTGGTGGAGTTTGCTTGCGGCATCCCACATCTGCAAAAGGGCGAACACTCAGCCAACGTAGGTACCGGCGTTGATAGCCATTCGCTGATGCAACCGCTCGGGGTTTGCGTCGGGATCACGCCGTTTAACTTTCCGGCAATGGTACCGATGTGGATGTTCCCCATCGCGCTGGCAACCGGGAATACCTTCGTGCTGAAACCCTCAGAAAAAGACCCTTCTCTCGCCCTTGCACTGGCCAAACTGCTGCAAGAATCCGGATTGCCGGACGGCGTGTTCAACGTTGTGCAGGGGGACAAAGAGTCCGTTGACGTGCTGTTAACTGACCCGCGCGTGCAGGCCGTGAGCTTTGTCGGCTCTACGCCGATTGCGGAATACATTTATCAGACGGCATCGGCCCACGGTAAGCGTTGCCAGGCGTTAGGTGGCGCTAAAAATCACTGCATTTTAATGCCGGATGCCGACATGGATATGGCGACCAACGCCATTATGGGGGCTGCTTACGGCGCGGCGGGTGAACGCTGCATGGCGCTTTCGGTGGTGTTGGCGGTAGGGGACAAAACGGCAGATGAGCTGTGCTCGCGACTGGAAAAACAGATTGCGGCGCTGCGTGTCGGGCCGGGGCTTGATCAGACACCGGAAAACGAAATGGGACCGCTTATCTCCTCGGTACACCGTAATAAAGTGCTCGGTTATATCGACAGTGGGGAATCGCAGGGGGCCAGCCTGCGCGTGGATGGTCGGCGTTTTAGCGTTAAAGGCCATGAGCAGGGGTATTTTGTCGGGCCGACCCTGTTTGATAACGTCACGCCGGAGATGACCATTTATAAAGAAGAGATTTTTGGGCCGGTGCTTTCTGTGGTGCGCGTAGCAGATTACAGCAGCGCGGTGGAACTGATTAACCGTCATGAATATGGTAATGGCACGGCAATTTTCACGCGTGACGGCGGCTGTGCGCGTCGCTTCTGCGAAGAAGTGCAGGCGGGCATGGTGGGCGTAAACGTGCCTATTCCGGTGCCGATGGCGTTCCACAGTTTTGGCGGCTGGAAGCGGTCCATTTTTGGTGCGCTTAACGTTCATGGCAACGATGGCGTGCGCTTCTACACCCGGATGAAAACCGTCACCGCACGCTGGCCGGAGATGCTGCAGGACACAGGGGCCGCGTTCTCCATGCCAACGCTGGGCTGACAGGAGGGTTTATGCAAACCGAACGTATGACCATGGCTCAGGCGCTGGTCAAATTCCTTAATCAACAATATATCTGTGTCGATGGCGTGGAAACGCCCTTTGTCGAGGGTGTCGCCACCATCTTTGGTCACGGTAACGTGCTTGGCATTGGCCAGGCGCTGGAGCAGGCACCCGGTCATTTGCAGGTAATGCAGGGATGTAATGAGCAGGGAATTGCGCACATGGCGACCGGATTCGCCAAACAGCATCGGCGCCAGCGTATTTTTGCCGTGACGTCATCGGTTGGGCCGGGAGCGGCAAACATGGTGACCGCCGCAGCAACCGCGACGGCGAACCGTATTCCGCTGTTGCTGTTGCCTGGCGATGTCTATGCCAGTCGTCAGCCGGACCCGGTATTGCAGCAAATTGAGCAATACCATGACCTTGGCATCAGTACCAACGACTGCTTCCGCCCGGTCTCGCGATACTGGGACCGGATTAACCGCCCGGAGCAGTTAATGAGCGCGATGCTAAACGCGATGCGAACGCTTACTGACCCCGCAGATACTGGTGCCGTAACTATTTGCCTGCCACAGGATGTGCAGGGAGAAGCCTGGGACTATCCGCAGAGCTTCTTTGCGCGCCGCGTTCATTTGATCGAACGTCGACCGCCCGACCCGCAGCGTCTGGCGATGGCGCGGGCGCTGATTGCCCGCAAACGCCGTCCGCTGGTGGTATGCGGCGGCGGGGTACGATATTCCGGCGCGCATGAGGCGTTTCGTACGTTTGTTGAAACGCTGCAACTGCCGTTTGCCGAAACTCAGGCCGGAAAGGGAGCGCTGGTTAGTGACCACCCACTTAACCTCGGAGGCATTGGGGTAACTGGAGGGATGGCAGCGAATCAGCTCGCACCGCAAGCCGATCTGGTGATCGGCATCGGTACGCGCCTCACCGACTTTACCACCGGTTCGAAAGCGCTGTTTTCTCATCCGGAGGTTGAGTTCCTGCTGCTGAACGTGGCGGAGTTTGACGCACTGAAGCTTGATGCCACTGCGCTTATCGCCGACGCCCGTACCGGGCTTACGGCATTAACTGAAACACTGAAAGACTACCGCAGCGATTGGGGGAAGGAGGTCGCGCAGGCGCAAGAGGCCTGGCGCGATGAGTGCCAACGTTTATGGGAGCGCGACTGGCGTCCCAATGACGAACCCGAAGTGGCAGGGCATCTTGACGCTCAGTTGGCGGAATATGGCGACACGCTAAACACCAGGTTGACCCAGACGAAGGTGCTGGGGCTTATCAATCAGCACATTGAAGATAACGCTATCGTCGTAGGGGCCGCCGGATCGCTACCTGGCGATTTACAGCGTATCTGGCAGGTCAAAACCCCGGACAGCTATCACCTGGAATACGGTTACTCCTGTATGGGCTATGAGATTGCGGCTGCTATTGGAGCCAGGCTGGCGAAGCCGCAGCAGCCGGTATATGCCATGGTGGGGGATGGCTCGTACATGATGCTGCATTCCGAGCTACAAACCGCCGTCCAGGAGAGGATAAAAGTCACTATCCTGCTGTTTGATAACGCCAGCTTCGGGTGTATTAACAACCTGCAGATGGGGCATGGGATGGGGAGTTTCGGTACGGAAAACCGTCACCGTAACCCGCAAACCGGACGGTTGGATGGGCCGCTGGTGAAGGTCGATTTTGCCAAAAACGCGGAAAGCTACGGCTGTCGGGCATGGCGTGTACATGACGAGCAAAGCCTGCTGACGGCGCTGGAAGCCTCCCGTGCGCATTCGGGGCCTGTGCTGCTGGATATCAAAGTCCTGCCGAAAACCATGACCCACGACTATGCCGCCTGGTGGCGCACTGGCGATGCGCAGGTGGCGGAATCTCCGTCGGTGCGAAAAGCGGCTGAGCAGACGTTTGAGCAGGTGAAAAACGCACGTCAGTACTAAAAGCGATTAATGCCGGATGGCGCCGCGCTTATCCGGCCTACAGCGGATTCTATCCCCCAGGCCGGATAAGGCGTTAGCGCCGTCATCCGGCAACCTGCGACAACGAAATTTTCATTTCATTTTTCCTTTTTCTTCATCCATCGCCTCCTTCCTGAACGGAAGGGGGCCAATTCCTGCATCTTCCCTGTTGTTATGTTGTGATATTGATAACAGATTTTATCTCGATCATCTCAAAAGTGTTAACTTGCACTCAAAAACATAATTTTCACTATTTATAAAAATGAAATAAATGTTTTATTTAAAGGGTCGTTAGTTCATCGCATTCACCAACACCGGGAGCCGTTATGTTTAACATTGCTTTACTGGGCGCTGGCCGAATTGGCCAGGTACATGCAGCTAACATTGCCAGTCACAGTGCTACTACCCTCTGGTCCGTCGTCGACCCGAATCAGGAATTTGCCACCCGTCTTGCCACACAGTACCAGGCTCGTTTGCAAAGCCTGGATGAGGCGATGACGGACCCTAACGTTCACGCCGTGCTGATTGCCTCCGCGACCGATACCCATGCGGATCTGATTGAAATGGCCGCCCGCCACGGTAAAGCCATCTTCTGTGAAAAGCCGGTCCACCTGGATCTGGCCCGTGTACGCGACTGCCTGAAAGTGGTCAAAGAGTACGATGTACCGTTGTTTATCGGTTTCAACCGCCGCTTCGATCCACAGTTTCGCCGTGTGAAAACTGACGCACTGGCCGGGCGTATCGGAAAGCCGGAATCGCTGCTGATCATCTCCCGCGACCCGTCGCCGCCGCCTGCGGAATACGTGCGTGTGTCCGGCGGTATGTTCCGCGATATGACTATCCACGATTTTGATATGGCGCGCTTTATCATGGGCGAAGAGCCGGTTTCGGTGTATGCCCAGGGCAGCAATCTGGTGGATCCGGCGATTGGCGAAGCGGGCGATATCGATACCGCGTTCATCGTACTGAAATATGCCTCCGGCGCGATGGCGACCATCGTCAACAGCCGCCGTTCTTCTTACGGATACGATCAGCGCCTTGAGCTGCACGGCTCTGAAGGATTGCTGTGCGCGGGCAACATTCTCGAGAATCAGGTGCAGCACTACGCGAAGACCGGCTGCACCAGCGCGTTACCTGAACATTTCTTCTTGCAGCGTTATAAATCGGCCTATGCCGCGGAATGGGAACACTTTGTTGCGGTACTGCGCGGCGAAGCGGTCCCTGATTGCAGCGGGGACGATGGCGAGCGTGCGCTGTATCTGGCGGATAAAGCGCTGGAGTCACTGCATAGCCAACGTGAAGTTCTCCTCTGATTGTCACCACAACCTACCCTACACAGAGAGACATAATAATGAAAAAACTGATCTTAGCTGTCCTCATCGCCATGACATCCGGGGCAGCCATTGCTGAAAATGAGCAAATTGTTTTCAGTACGCCAAACCTGGCGATGCCATTTGAAGTTCACATGCAGCGCACGGCGGTGAAAGCCGCAAAAGAGATGGGCGTGAATTTACAGGTCCTGGACGGGCAGGGTAGCTCGCCAAAACAGGTCGCTGACCTGGAAAATGCCATAACTCGTGGCGCACAGGGCTTTATTGTTTCACCAAACGATGTCAACGCGGTGTCCAGCGCGGTAGATGAAATTCAGGATGCGAAACTGCCCGTTGTTACCCTTGACCGCTCCGTTGACAGCCAGAAAAAAGTGCCGCACTTCGGCGCGAACAACTACAAAGGCGGCCAGGCGATTGGCGACTTTGTCAAAACCAAATTCCCTGACGGGGCAGACATTATTCTGCTGACCGGCCAGCCAGGCTCCTCCTCCAACATTGAACGTACTAAAGGCATTCGCGACAGCCTGAAGGCGGGTGGTGAAAAGTACAAGATCGTTGCCGATCAGACCGGTAACTGGATGCGTTCTGAAGGGATGCGCATTGTCGAAAGCGTTCTGCCTTCGTTGCCGAAGCGTCCGCAGGTGATCCTCTCTGCTAACGACGATATGGCGCTGGGCGCGATTGAAGCGTTACAGGGACAAGGACTGAAACCGGGTGAAGTTCTGGTCACGGGCTTCGATGCTGTGCCGGAAGCACTGGCGCGTGTGCGCGACGGCTGGCTGGCAGTGACGGCGGATCAGCGTCCTGGCTTTGCGGTGAAAACGGCCATGAGCCAGTTGGTGAATAACGTCCGTGAGAAGACTGCGATCACCGGGGCTGACTACCCGCCAACGCTTATCACCAAAGAGAATTTGCAGCAGGCCGAGCGTATTAACGAAGCCGGTAACTGATTTATACACGTCATCCTTCAAGCTGCCTCTGTGTTGGCTGCATCTGCTCACCCCAGTCACTTACTTGAGTAAGCTCCTGGGGATTCTCAGACTTGCCGCCTTGATGCAACTTGAATGATTTTGTGTATATCTGGAGCCGCCGTTACGGCGGCTCACTCTAAAGGAGGAGCAGACCGATGTCGCAACCCTTACTGAAAGTGACCGACCTGGCGAAAAGCTTTTCCGGCGTTTGGGCGCTGAGCAGCGCACAGCTGACCGTTGGTGCAGGCGAAATTCATGCGCTGTTAGGTGAGAACGGTGCCGGAAAATCGACCCTGCTGAAAGCGCTGGCGGGCGCACAGCCGCAAACACGCGGGGATATTTGGTTCAACGGAGAAACATTGCCGGTAGAAGACTCTCCGGTTGAGCGGCAGAACAAGGGCATTATCACGATTTATCAGGAATTTAATCTGCTGCCCAATATGACCGTTGCCGAGAATATGTTCCTCGGTCGTGAGCCGCGGAAACGCAATCTGATTGTTGACGAAAAGGCGGTAAATCAGGAAGCGCAGGTGATTCTGGATTACCTGCAACTGAACGTTGCGCCAACCACGGCCGTGGCCCGGCTGAGCGTGGCGCAGCAGCAAATGGTGGAAATTGCGCGGGCGCTGACGCTGAACGCAAAGCTGATCATTATGGATGAACCTTCCGCCGCGCTGAGCGACAGCGAAGTAGAAAGCCTACATCGTGTGGTGCGGGAACTTAAAGGGCGCGGCGTGAGCATTATCTACGTCACCCATCGCCTGCATGAAGTTTTTCAACTCTGTGACCAGTTCACCGTTTTCCAGGATGGACGATTCACCGGGAATGGCGCGGTTGCACAGACCACCGTAGAACAGCTGATCCGCCTGATGGTGGGGCGCGATGTGGCCTTTAATCGCCGTCCGGCCAGCGAAACTCACCATGAAGATAAACCTGTGCGTCTGGCGGTGAAGGGGCTTAGCCGCGAAAAACCGCCGCTGGATCCGCATGGTATCGCGCTGCACGATATTAGCTTCCACGTGCATGCTGGCGAAGTGTTAGGCATTGCCGGACTGGTGGGTGCCGGGCGCACCGAAGTGGCCCGCTGCCTGTTTGGCGCCGACGGTTTTACTTCCGGCAGCTTTGAACTTGATGGCGTGCCATATCAGCCGCGCGATCCGCTGTTTGCGCTGGATCAGGGGCTGGCGCTGGTACCGGAAGATCGTAAAAAAGAGGGCGCGGTGCTTGGGCTGTCGATCCGCGACAACCTGTCGCTCTCCAGCCTCTCGTCACTGCTGCACTGGCGCTGGTTCGTGAATACCCGCAAAGAGGATGCCCTGATCGAGTCATACCGCCAGGCGCTGCAGATCAAAATGGTCAACAGCGCGCAGGAGGTGCGCAAGCTCTCCGGCGGGAATCAGCAAAAAGTGATCCTCGCGCGCTGCATGGCGCTTAATCCTCGAGTGTTGATCGTGGATGAACCAACGCGCGGCATCGATGTTGGCACCAAATCAGAAGTCCATCAGGTGCTGTTTGATATGGCGAAAAAGGGCGTGGCGGTGATCGTGATCTCCTCCGATCTGCCGGAAGTCATGGCGGTTTCCGATCGGATCATCACGTTGAGTGAAGGCCGGGTAACTGGCGAGATCCACGGCGACGACGCTAATGAAGAGCGGCTAATGACGATGATGGCCATCAACCACAACGCCCTGAATGCGGCATAACGGAGTGATTCATGACGCAGATTATTTCTAAAACGCAGGTTCCTGCCAAACGCGGCGGACGTCTTGATCCCATTGCCTTTTTTGAGCGCTTTGGGGTATTGATTTTCATGATCCTGCTGCTGATTTTCTTTCAGTTGCAGAACAGCAATTTTCTTTCTGAACGCAATATTTTCAACATCCTGACCGAAGTCTCCATCTACGGAATCATGGCGGTGGGGATGACGTTTGTCATTCTGACTGCCGGGATCGATCTGTCGGTGGGGTCCATCCTGGCGGTCTGCGCCATGACCGCTGCGTATGTGATTAAGGGCGACAACTTCACCACCGTCGACCCGAACGCCTGGGGCGGCATGAGCTGGCTGATTGGCCTTGGGATCTGTATGGCGATGGGCACCGCGATTGGTTTTCTGCATGGCCTCGGTGTGACCCGCCTGCGTCTGCCGCCGTTTATCGTCACCCTCGGCGGGATGACCATCTGGCGGGGCCTGACGCTGGTGATTAACGACGGTGCACCGATTGCCGGTTTCGACGCGGGATACCGCTGGTGGGGACGCGGTGAACTGCTCGGTATCTCCATTCCAATCTGGATATTCGCGCTGGTGGCGGTAGGCGGTTATCTGGCGCTGCATAAAACCCGCTGGGGGCGCTTTGTGTACGCCATCGGCGGCAACCCGGAGGCGGCGCGTCTGGCAGGGGTCAACGTGAAGCGCGTGCTGGTGAGCGTCTACGTACTGATTGGCTGTCTGGCGGGGCTGGCGGGCTTCATCCTCAGTGCTCGTCTGGGAAGCGCAGAAGCGGTCGCCGGGATCTCGTTTGAGCTGCGCGTCATCGCTTCGGTGGTCATTGGCGGCACCTCGCTGATGGGCGGCTACGGGCGTATTGGCGGCACCATTATCGGCTCGATCATCATGGGCATCCTGATTAACGGTCTGGTGCTGATGAATGTCTCGGCTTACTACCAACAAATTATTACCGGCTTAATTATCGTTCTGGCGGTGGCGTTCGATACCTACGCCAAGAGCCGTCGCGGCGCATTGTGAGGATCATGATGAAAGAAGTTCGTATTGGATTGATTGGCACCGGGTATATCGGCAAGGCGCATGCCATCGCCTATGCCCAGGCCCCGACGGTGTTTAACCTGCGCGGCAAGCTGGTGCGCGAAATGGTGGCGGAAGTCTCTCCAGAGCTGGCCGCCGAGCGGGCGCAGGCGTTTGGCTTCAAACGCTCAACTGGAGACTGGCGTGCGCTGGTAGCTGACCCGGCCATTGATGTCGTGGATATCTGTTCTCCTAATCATCTACACAAAGAGATGGCGCTGGAAGCGATTCGCCATGGCAAGCATGTGTACTCAGAAAAGCCGTTGGCGCTGAATGCTCACGACGCACGTGAAATGGTTGAGGCTGCACAGCGGGCAGGAGTGAAAACGCTGGTGGGGTTCAACTATATGAAGAACCCAACGGCGCAGCTGGCGAAAGAGATCATTGAGCGCGGAGAAATTGGTGAGGTGATCCATTTCTACGGCACCCACAACGAAGACTACATGGCCGATCCGCTTGCGCCGATCCACTGGCATTGTTTTAAAGAGACCGCCGGACTTGGTGCGCTTGGCGATCTGGCGGCGCATATCGTCAATATGGCGCAGTACCTGGTTGGGGATATTCAGCAGGTCTGCGGCGACCTGAAGATCGTGGTGCCACAGCGTCCGGCGAAAGTCGGTTCCTCGCAAATGGTGACGGTAGAGAACGAAGATCAGGCCCACGCGATGGTGCGCTTTGCAGGCGGTGCGCAAGGGGTGATTGAAACCTCGCGCGTTGCCTGTGGCCGCAAGATGGGGTTGTCGTATGTGATTACCGGGACCAAAGGAACCATCAGTTTTACTCAGGAGCGTATGGCTGAGCTGAAGCTCTATCTGCATGACGATCCGGTCAACCGCCAGGGGTTTCGCACTTTACTGGTTGGCCCGGCGCACCCGGACTACGGCGCGTTTTGCATGGGAGCCGGGCATGGTATCGGCTTTAACGACCAGAAAACAGTAGAAGTACGTGACCTGGTGGACGGCATTGCCGCCGATGCACCGATGTGGCCGGACTTTGAAGAGGGCTGGAAGGTGTCGCGCGTGCTTGACGCTATCGCACTCTCGCACCAGGAAGGCCGCTGGCTGAACGTGAACGACATTGTCTGAAGAGGTATCAACGTGGAAAAGCAGTTTGATGTGATATGCATGGGCCGCGTGGCGGTTGACCTCTACAGTCAGCAAATTGGCGCGCGCCTGGAAGATGTGTCGAGCTTTGCCAAATATCTTGGTGGTTCGTCCGGCAACGTGGCTTACGGCACGGCACGCCAGGGACTGCGTTCTTCAATGCTGGCGCGGGTTGGCGACGAACATATGGGGCGTTTCCTGCGTGAAGAATTAAACCAGGTAGGCTGCGATACCAGCCATCTGATCACTGATAAAGACCGCCTGACAGCGCTGGTGTTACTCGGCATTAAAGACCGGGACACCTTCCCACTGATTTTTTACCGTGATAACTGCGCGGATATGGCGATTACCGCCAGCGATGTTGATGAACAGTACATCGCTTCTGCTCGTTGTCTTGCCATCACCGGGACGCATCTTTCTCATCCGCAAACCCGCGAGGCGGTGTTGACGGCGCTCGCTTACGCCCGGCGTCACGGCGTGCGTACGGCGCTGGATATCGACTATCGCCCGGTGCTGTGGGGGCTTACTTCCTTAGGCGACGGCGAAACGCGCTTTATCGCCGCCGATCAGGTCACCCGCCAGTTGCAGGAGGTGCTGCATCTTTTTGATGTAATTGTCGGCACCGAGGAGGAATTTCATATCGCGGGCGGCAGTACCGATACGCTGCAGGCGCTGTCGCAGGTTCGCGGCGTGAGTCACGCGACGCTGGTTTGCAAGCGTGGTGCGCTCGGCTGCTCGGTGTATACCGACGCCATCCCGGCCCGGCTGGACGATGGCCTGACAGTCACCGGCGTACGCGTAGAGGTGCTGAACGTGCTGGGGGCGGGGGATGCGTTTATGTCCGGTCTGCTGCGCGGCTACCTCAACGATGAGGGATGGGAGCAGGCGTGCCGCTACGCCAACGCCTGCGGTGCGCTGGTGGTGTCGCGTCACGGCTGTGCGCCGGCGATGCCGAGCAAAGTGGAGCTTGATGATTATCTTTCTCGCGCCGCAGAGGTTCCACGTCCGGATCTCGATCCGCATCTCAACCATTTGCATCGCGTGACGACTCGCCGCCGCACATGGCCGGAACTGTGCGTGATGGCCTTCGATCACCGTAGCCAACTGGAAGATATGGCGTTGCAGTGCGGCGCGTCTTTGAAGCGTATTCCGGCATTGAAACAGCTTATTTTGCAGGCCAGCCGTGAAGCGGCCAACATCGCCGGGCTGGAGGGCAAGGCCGGGCTACTCTGCGATGGTACGTTTGGTCAGGATGCGCTGAATGCGATAACCGGAGAGGGCTGGTGGATTGGTCGCCCTATCGAACTGCCGGGGTCGCGCCCGCTGGAGATGGAACACGGCAATATAGGCTCGCAGCTCATTAGTTGGCCGCAGGAACATGTGGTGAAGTGTCTGGTCTTTTTCCATCCGGAAGATGCCCACGCGTTGCGCCTGGAACAAGAACAGAAAATCGCTGAGGTGTACCGCGCCTGTTGCCAGTCCGGTCATGAGCTGCTGCTGGAGGTGATTTTACCGGCCAGTATGCCGCGCAGTGATGAACTGTATTTGCGCGCCATTTCCCGTTTCTACAACTTAGGGATCTACCCCGACTGGTGGAAACTCCCACCGCTGACATCTGCTGGCTGGACGGCGTTGAGTGACATTATCGAACGGCGCGATCCGCACTGCCGTGGCGTGGTGATCCTGGGCCTGGACGCACCGGCAGAGCAACTGCGTGCTGATTTTAAAGCGGCTGCGGGTCATGGGGTGGTGAAAGGATTTGCCGTGGGACGCACGCTGTTCGGCGACGCTTCCCGCGCGTGGTTGAAACACGATATTGACGATGCGCAACTGGTGGCGCGCATTAAAGATAACTACCTGCAGCTTATCGCCTGGTGGCGCGAGCGCGGACAAGCATAATTCAGGAGAAGATGATGACGGTACAATTAGGTATTAATCCACTGACATGGACGAATGACGATCTTCCTTCACTGGGCGCTGAGACGTCGCTTGATACGTGTCTGAGCGAGGGCAAAGAGGCTGGATTTGCTGGTTTCGAACTGGGTAATAAATTCCCGCGCGAGGCGCGACTGCTCGGCCCCATTTTGCAGCGCCACGACCTGCAACTGGTTTCCGGCTGGTACTCCGGACGTCTGCTGGAACGCAGCGTGGAGGAGGAGATTGCCGCCGTGCAGTCACATCTGACGTTACTGCGCGAACTGGGAGCGAAGGTGCTGGTCTTTGCCGAAGTCAGTGGCTGCATTCACGGCGAGCAGCAGACGCCGGTACATCTGCGTCCGCGCTTCCCGCAAGAGCGCTGGCAAGAGTACGGTGAAAAGCTCACCGAGTTTGCGCGTTACACCCAGCAGCAGGGGGTACAGATTGCCTATCACCACCACATGGGAACGGTGATTGAATCTGCTGAAGATGTGGATAATCTGATGATGTATACCGGTGATGAGGTTGGCTTGTTGCTCGATACCGGGCATTTGACCTTTGCGGGTGCCGATCCGTTGGCTGTGGCGCAGCGCTGGGCATCACGTATCAGCCATGTTCACTGCAAAGACGTGCGTGCCGACGTGCTGGCGGATGTCAAAAACCGCAAAACCAGCTTCCTCGATGCGGTGCTGAGCGGCGTCTTTACCGTGCCGGGAGATGGCTGCGTTGACTATCCGCCAATCATGGCATTGCTGAAGGCGAACCAATATCAGGGGTGGCTGGTGGTGGAGGCGGAGCAGGATCCGGCCATCGCGCATCCGCTGACGTATGCGCGTCTGGGCTATAACAACCTTAGCCGTCTGGCGCGGGATGCCGGGTTTATCTGAGGAGGTGATATGTCACGTTTATTATCACGCTGGCAGCAGCCGGACGCGCAAGGGTGTACGCAGTCAGTGACGCCGGAAAGCGCCGGTTGGAGATATGTTGGCTTTAGAGCGTATGAACTGCAGGAAGGGCAGCAGCTTACGCTGCCCGCCGTCAGCGAAGAACGTTGTCTGGTATTGGTTGCCGGACGCGCGACCGTCACCACGCCGGGCGCAACTTTTACGGATATCGGTGAGCGGATGAGCCCGTTCGAACGGATCAAACCGTGGGCGGTTTATGTCACTGCTGGTGAAACCATACAGGTTCAGGCGGTGACCAGACTGGAGCTGGCGGTCTGCGCTGCACCGGGGAAAGGCACGCACCCAACACGGCTGATCGCACCTAAGGATATCGACGGGGAAGCGCGTGGCAAAGGTCACAACCAGCGTTATGTGCATAACATCTTACCGGAAGATAAACCCGCAGATAGCCTGCTGGTGGTGGAGGTGTGGACCAACGAAGGTTGTACCAGTTCTTACCCAAGCCATAAACATGACACCGATAATCCCCCGCAGGAAACCTATCTGGAGGAGACTTACTACCATCGCCTCAACCCGCCGCAGGGATTCTGTATGCAACGGGTCTACACCGACGATCGGTCGCTTGACGAGTGTATGGCAGTCTATAACCGCGACGTGGTGATGGTGCCGAAAGGGTATCACCCGGTGGCAACCCTGGCGGGATATGACAGTTACTACCTTAACGTAATGGCCGGCCCGGTTCGCAAATGGATGTTTACCTGGGAAGATGAACATGTGTGGATTAACAGGGATTATCCGGTTGATAAGTAAGGATGAAAGCGTTTGGCGAGAGTGAAACAGGATTTGCTGTCGCCACTCGTGGAGTTAGGGGCTGTGCGTTACAGTGGCCCTGATCTGGTTTAACTTTAGAAACAGATTGCGATGAGGCCCGATGCTTGATTGCGGCTTATTCCTAATAATAAAAAACCGCTTTCGCGGTTTTTTATTATTCAATGTTTGGAAGATTATTCGCTGACTTTTTTCTCAACGGAGGCAGCACCTTCTTTAGTCTTATTCCAGCCTTTCTCGGTACCTTCTTTTGTTGCATTCCAACCTTTTTCAGTACCTTCTTTGGTTGTATTCCAGGCTTTTTGTGAACCTTCACTCACCTTGCTGCTCAGGTCATCTTGTTTACCTTCAGCAGCATGTTTGGCTTTTAATTTTTGCTCTTCGCCCTGATTCTGCGCCTGATGCAGTTTTTCTTTTGCAGTATTGGCGTTTTCGTGTGCGGCGGCTACATCATTATCGGTTGCGTGTGTTGTTGCGGCAATAACCGGAGAAGCCAGCAGAATTGCAGATAATGCGATAATTGTCTTTTTCATAATATCCTCGCTTAGCGTTATAAGTTATTAGCGTGGTTAAGCATGGCATACAAACGAAGCGCTGGCTTTAGGAAAAAACTGTAAATGCTGATAACGGTATTTATCTATTTTGTGCAATTGCGAGTAATTAATACGGTTTTTTTGTTGGGGGTACCCACATTTAATGCTGGGTTAAATAAAGAGTAATAATCATTATTCAGCATGGGAGCGACATCATAATGCTGCCTGATATTTATTTGGGGATGTTTTTTTTATTAGAAATGAGGTTGAATTTTAATCACGTTTTACGTGTGAAACTATACGTGTACCCATTTCTTAGTGTTTGACCGGTACTACAGGTAATACAGAGACCAAAAAGCCCTCAACTTGCGCTGAGGGCTTTTCTCCGGTGTTTGGTGGCTGGCGGAGTCTGAGTAAAGTACACAATACTTTAAATTTTAAGGATTTTTTTTCGTATTCAACTTTCAGTCGAGTACCTAAATGTGTACCAATTTCCTCACTGTGGCTGCGTTGTATCTCGTATAAACAGGGAACTAAATATGCGGTTAATCATGGGGCAGCATCATTAGGAGGATATACATTGACCGATGTACTTACACGATGAAACTCTAGTATATTGCCAGTATGGTGACCAGGGATAGCTTCAAACACCCCAAGAAATCGGTACAGTGTCCTGTTCAACTCATCACGAGAATGTGCCATAACAATTCGTTTATCCCAACGTTCTGTGTATCCCTCATCATCTTTTATATTCCGCTCGATGATTTTGTTACCATCGTCAGTCAATTCATTTCCCCAATCTGAATTTCCATATAGTTTTGGAAACCAAACCATGCACTTTCCTGATAGACCCATTGCTTCACTTATGTGAGAAGGAATGCTCCAACCGCCAGACTGATGATGCCCTTTGTTGTAACCGAAACAGTTCAAAGCATCCCGGTGGTATCTGAAGACGGCATCCGGACCTACAGATATCCTTCCTGCCTTAAGATGAGGACGAGCTGTATATTTATTATCAAAATCCCATTCTTTGAATTTTTTATCTTTAATCATTCTATTTTTACGATTGCGTATCAATTCAATAAATTCATTGATGTAACGATCGAAAATTTCAAGGCTTATTTTGCTTGCGGGAATTCTTTTCTCTAAAAATCCTGTGGCTTCAGTAATATCCATACGACGTTTTGCATCATCTATTTGTGATTGCTCACTGTTGTGATGCCCTTCATCAATTTCTAGATAAAGTTCCAGTTGTGGGAAAAATAAATCTGCCAAATAGATTTTTCCATTTTCTTTTCTGATACATTGCTGGCAGATAAATTCAATATCGGGATCATTTAAAAGATGATAAATGCGAGTTACTGCATAATGTTCCCATCGTTTTTTTGAGGTTTTCGTAAGTGAACGCAGGATGTAATCAGTTTTATCCATTTATATGTCTTCCTTCTTCCTTCTTCCTTCTTAGTTCTTCATATAATGTGACTTTTCTTATGAAGATAGTATTACCTATCGCCATAAGATGCGTAAATATTTTTTTAATCTAACTGTTCACCTTGTGGCAATGGTCAGAAAGGAAAAGACCGGCTGTTGCCGGTCGAGGTTGGTTATGTTGCTGCGGATTCGGTGCAATTCGGTAGCCAGTCGACGTAGCTTTCCTCTTTCAGCGGCAGATTAGTTTGTATCCCCTGCTATCGTTCTTTTTTGGCGGTCGGTCGTTGATAATGAAAGCGCCAGAGCATTTTTCCTGTCGTCTTACGATGAGGAATAAACCCTCGCTGTTATGAAGAGTAAGCTCTCTTGCCCGCTTTAGCTTGTAGAACTTCGGTGTTGGTCAGGGGGCACATTGTCCATGCCATTGTGGCCGCTGTTCCAGGAATTGGTATGCGCTTTTAGGTATACATCCTTCCGTATACCTAAAAGCGCATACCAATAATCACCGGATTTAGCCGGATATCTTGGGACAACGACAGACACAAAAAAGCCCGCAGGGCTTGCGCCGTGCGGGCTCTTAGGACTTCAACGGATGACTCTGGTAATCACCGATGGAGAATTTTGGTGGGCTGGCGGAGTCTGAATAAATTACTCAATGCTTTAAATATAAAGGATTTTTCCGTATTCAACTTTCAGTTGTGTACCTAAACGTGTACCAATTAAAGGATCTCAGGTTCAGCAACCTTGCTCCAGCGGAGACGGCTAATGGACTTGAATTTTGCTATGCCTAGTTGATTTCGCTCATTTCTAGACTTTGACCCCGGAGCTTGAAGAGCTGCGACTACTACATCTCGTGATGCTTCATACATGGCAAAAGCATCATAATTTTCATCAAGCAAAACTAAAAGAACAGAATCAAATGGCTTAGATATATCAATAGCACCAATTCTCGCAGAGACTTTTTTAGGATCAGGCATATATCGACCTTTGATTTGAACTCTATATTCTTTCCCGTCCAAAATCTCAGTCGCATCGTATCCGGACTGACGTGCTGAACATAGTGACAACCCGAGAAGAGTTGCAGCTTCATGTTCAGCTATTTCTCCAGTGATTCCGAGAGGCTTATTGGTTAATTTGTAATACCTTAGCGCCACATCTTTAGCTTCATTTAGTATGTTTAAAATTTTTTCATGGTTTTCTTGAAGCAAAGTAGTCCCCATAAAATTCCCTTTTGCTTAACACGTTACGAATTAACGTGCTGTCTTGGTGAGGCTTTCAGCTAACTTGGATCTTTCCATAAAGTATGGAGAGCTACATCATACTCAAAAAAAGTTTTTTTGCATTTAACTGTTCACACTGTTCACCATGCTTATTTTCTATTTTAAATCATAAAGATAAATGGTGATGAGTTGGTGAAGAGTGAACAGTCGACTCTTCACCTTTGTGTTTTTTTCTCGCTCTGGATGCGCCCGGTCAGGCGATGTGGTGGAGGGATAAAAAGTTTTTTCAGGTTTTACTGTTCACACTGTTCACCTCTGGTTTTTTATCAATAATTTCATGGTGATACAGGGTGAATATACGGTGAAGGGTGAACAGTGGATTGTTCACCCTGTGGCAATGGCCAGAAAGGAAAAGACCGGCTGTTGCCGGTCTGAGGTAGGTTATATCGCTGTGGGTTCGTCGCACTTAGGCAGCCAGTCGCCGTAGCTTTCCTCTTTCAGCGACAGGTTAGTCTGTATCCCCTGCTTGGTGTGCCGCTTCTCATAATTCAGGCCGTACTCTTTCAGCATCATGGGCAGCCCCAGCCCGAACATTTTCAGGCTGAGCACGTTTCTGTATCCGTTGGCCTCCATATAGGCCAGATACGCATGATAGAGATATTTACGGTAATTACGCGGGATGATGCTGGCATTCCCCATAAACATCCCGTTGGTCTGCGGGAGCATTTCCAGATAGCCGCAAAAATCAAATGTCGGGTCAGCATCGCGCTTGATACTGAGCGCCTCGTCGGAATTCTGCTGCGACTGGAGCAGTGCGCGGGCGGTCATCTGGTCGCTGAATTTCTGCATAAGCTGGCGCACAATGACGGCCAGCTCGCGGGCGATTTTATCCCTGAGCTGCGGGTCGCGTTCCTCCGGGGCAATCTGTTCCGGGAAGTGAATAATCACCCGGCGACGTGACACACCGCCGCTGCGGTCGGTGAAGCGCATCGGGTTATTGTTCACGGCCAGAATCACCGCCGGAATATGTGTTGAATACGGGTTCTGGTATTTCGGGTCAACCGAGACCGCATCGCCGCCGGTGATGGCCTTAAGCCCTGCGCCGTCACCGCTCCATTTTTCCTGGTCTGGCAGACGGATAAGCGAGAAGCCAATCAGGGAGGCACGCTTGCGCGGGTCTTCCAGTGTGTCGATATCGGCTGACGTGGCGTTATCTTCCCCGGCGAGCAGGGTCGCGATTTCGGCCAGAATACTTTTGCCGCTCCCGCCGGGACCGGTGACTTCGAGAAAGAGCTGCCAGTCGTAACGGTTCGCCAGCACCATAAACAGTGCAGCCAGAATCACGTCGCGTTTTTGTGGATTTTTACCGGCCGCACGGTCGAGCCAGCGCCAGAAGTTCGGCGCGTGCGTCTCCAGCATTTCCCCGTCCACCGGCGGGGTAAAATCCACATCGCACAGCGTGCGCAGCCAGTGCGATTTGTGGTGCGGGCTGAATATGCCGCTTTGGGTATCGAGTACCCCGTTGCGAAAGCCAATCAGACGACGTGCCGGTGTATCCTGCTGCGGAATAATCAGTTTCAGGGTCTCCACCACCGAGGCAATTTTCCCGGATGAGAACGGGGCGCGTAAGCGCTGGAATAAGTCAGCCACATTTCGTGAGAAAGTGGCGGCAGGGATATTTTTCCAGATGCCGTTTTCATAGCGGGACAGGAGCTGGCCGTTCGCATCCACGGCCAGCGCTTCGCCGTAATGCTCATGCACCCGCAAAGCCTTGTCGCTGGCGCTCATGGCGGTAAATTCCGCCTCGCTCATGGTGTCGAACGGGCTTTGCGCCGGTGGCCGGATGGCGTCATAAATAGTTTTGCGCGTGGCTTCCTCGCCGTACTGTATAAACGCATCATTCCAGTCACCGAACACCGGCGGCAGGGCAATAACGCCTTCACTGGCATCTGCGGCCGCTGTGGCCTTGCTCTGGCCGTCGCCGTTAAGGTCACGGTCGGCGGCGAGGACAATCTGACAGGCCGGATATTTCTGACGGGCAAGGCTAGCCAGAGAAAGGAGGTTCACGGAGGACAGCGCCACCATGACGGTTTCCCCGGTCAGGTGATGCACGGTGAGTGCGGTCGCATAACCCTCTGCAATCCACAGGCGTTTTCCGGCCTGTTTTTTCCCTTCGATGACATGACATGCCCCTTTGACCTGACCGCCTTTCAGGGTGCGTTTGAGACCGTCAGCATTAATAAGCTGAAGGTTAACCAGTGCGCCGGTATCGTCATACAGCGGGACAACCACATCACCGGTGCGGAACGTCACGCCGCCGGTTTTATGTATGACGGTGAGCGTCAGACATTCCAGAGCGGGGAAACCCTTGCGGGTGAGGTAGGCGTTGCCGGTGGCCGGTCGGGTTTTCTCCATGAGCCTGACGGCCAGCGCGGTCGCCGCTTTGCGGTCGGCCTCCGTTTCAGCCTCTGCGGCCGCAATCACTTCCGGGGCAACCGGCGGCAGGTTGCCGGTCACGGCGTTTATCTTTCCGGCAGCTTCTGACGGGGTCACGCCAAATACTTTCTCTACCAGCTTAAGCCCGTCACCTGCACCGCACTGATTGCAGAACCACGTCCCGCGCCCCTCTTTATCGTCAAAGCGGAAACGGTCAGAGCCGCCGCATACCGGGCAGGACTGATGGCGGTTTTTAATCACCCTCACACCCAGTGCCGGGAGAATGTTCGGCCAGTGGCCGCACGCCTGTTTTACGGTTTCTGTTACGTTCATTTTCATGGTTATTTTCTCCCTCAGTGCAGTACCGGCGACGTGATATGACGGGCGCAAAGCTCATCCATCACGGCCAGCCCGAGAAAGGACAGCGACGGGGCGGCTTTCAGTGGTCCGGCTTCCATTAAATCTTCCAGCAGTGCACAGGCAATCTGACGGCCTTTTTCCTCGCCGTGCTGGCGTTCGCACAGGGTCAGCCATGCACAGGCCACTGCGCGACGATACAGCGCGGCGCGTAATACGGGCGGTAATGGCTTTTTCATACGTTACCCTCCCCGGTAAGCCACTGCTGATTGCAGCGTTCGACCACGCCGTCGAGCTGGGCGGTCATGAGGTAAATCACGGAGGTGAGCTGTAACTGCTGCGCCGGGTCACGACGAACGGTGGCGCAGTCCTGCACCTGCATCAGGTCGCCGACGAGCTGGCCGACGTTGCGCATATGCTCCAGACATTCGAGGTCACGGGCGGTAATGGTGGTGTGTCTCATGCGCGCACCTCC
>NZ_JAOWHQ010000066.1:0-116664 GCF_030332565.1 Citrobacter sp. Cpo109 | reverse complement strand
GCTTGTAATCCGTTGTTCCGTGTCAGTGGAGGCGCATTATAGGGAGTTATTTCAGGCTGACAAGGGGAAATTTAAAATAACTTTCCGAGTGCGTGTTTTTTCACCAAAACAACCATTAACATGCCATAAAATAAGCAAATTGCCGTTTTTGCAGCCGCAATCACACTTCCAGGTGGCATACTAATGAATAAGAAAAAGAGTAAGGAAGAACATTCATGCCGTTAAATGCCCAACAGCTAGCCGCACAGAAAAACTTGTCCTACGTTCTGGCCGAAAAGCTGGCTCAGCGAATATTAAAAGGTGAATACGCGCCGGGTGCGATATTGCCTGGCGAAATAGAGCTGGGCGATCAGTTTGGCGTGAGTCGCACCGCGGTAAGAGAAGCAGTAAAAACATTAACGGCAAAAGGTATGGTATTACCGCGCCCACGTATTGGTACACGCGTCATGCCGCAAGCAAACTGGAACTTCCTTGACCAGGAGCTGCTCACCTGGTGGATGACAGAAGATAATTTCCCGCAGGTCATTAAACATTTTCTGGTGATGCGTATCAGCCTGGAGCCTCAGGCGTGCTTACTGGCAGCGACCATAGGTACGGCTGAACAGAAAGCGCACCTCAACACGTTGATGGAAGAGATGGTCGAGCTGAAAAGAAACTTCAGACGCGAACGCTGGATTGAGGTTGATATCGCCTGGCATGAGCACATCTATGAAATGAGTGCGAATCCGTTCCTTATTTCCTTTGCATCTCTGTTCCATTCGGTTTACCAGACCTACTTTACCTCTATTACCTATAACGATGTGGTGAAACTGGATTTGCACCAGGCCATTGTCGACGCAATAGATGATAACGATGGCGATCGCGCCTTTGCTGCCTGTCAGGCATTGCTGATAGCACCGAACGTGCTACCGGATAAATAATATGTCAGAAAAGAAATCACGCAGTATGGCCGGGCTACCGTGGATAGCAGCCATGGCCTTTTTTATGCAGGCACTAGACGCCACGATCCTCAATACCGCCCTACCCGCAATAGCACATAGTCTTAACCGCTCTCCACTCGCCATGCAGTCGGCTATTATCAGCTATACCCTGACTGTCGCGATGCTGATCCCGGTAAGTGGTTGGCTGGCAGACCGATTTGGTACCCGACGCGTCTTTATGATTGCCGTTAGCCTGTTTACATTGGGATCGCTGGCCTGTGCGCTGTCCAGCTCCCTAAGCGAACTGGTGATTTTCCGTGTCATTCAGGGAATCGGTGGCGCCATGATGATGCCCGTTGCCCGTCTGGCGTTATTGCGTGCTTACCCCCGCAGCGAACTGCTTCCCGTGCTTAACTTCGTCACCATGCCAGGACTTGTGGGGCCGATTTTAGGTCCGGTATTGGGCGGTGTACTGGTTACATGGGCCAGTTGGCACTGGATCTTCCTGATTAATATTCCAATTGGCATTGCCGGTATCTTCTATGCCCGCAAATATATGCCGAACTTCACCACGCCACGCCGCGGTTTTGATATGACCGGTTTCTTTCTGTTTGGTTTGAGCCTGGTGTTGTTTTCCAGCGGCGTTGAATTGTTCGGTGAGAAGCTTGTCGAGACCTGGGTCGCACTCGGTATTATTCTTGCCAGTGTGTTGTTACTACTCGCCTATATTCGCCATGCGCGTCGCCACCCAACGCCGCTGATATCGCTTCCGATATTTAAGACTCGGACCTTTTCTGTTGGGATCGCCGGAAACCTCGCCACTCGCCTGGGCACAGGCTGCGTGCCCTTCTTAATGCCGCTGATGTTGCAGGTAGGATTTGGATATCCGGCTCTGATAGCCGGCTGCATGATGGCGCCAACAGCGTTAGGTTCAATTCTGGCAAAATCCATGGTGACGCAGGTTCTGCGCAAACTCGGCTACAGGACCACATTGGTGGGTGTTACGGTATTTATCGGCCTGATGATTGCGCAGTTCGCTTTGCAATCTCCTGCCATGCCGGTCTGGATGCTAATCCTGCCGTTGTTCATTTTAGGTATGGCTATGTCCACCCAGTTTACTTCAATGAATACCATCACTCTGGCGGATCTGACCGATGAAAACGCCAGCAGCGGCAACAGCGTATTGGCCGTTACTCAGCAGTTATCAATCAGTTTAGGGGTTGCCATCAGCGCCGCCGTTCTGCGTATCTATGAAGGTATGGAAGGAACCAATACGGTCGAGCAGTTCCACTACACCTTTATGACGATGGGCGCTATCACGGTAATATCCGCGCTGATGTTCATGCTGCTAAAAGCCAAAGATGGACGTAACCTGATCAAAGATCGGCACAAACCTAAACCGACCCCCGCTCCATCAGAACAGGAGTAAGCTGCAAACGCTGTTGCTGTAATGCGGGCTGCGCCATCCGGTGAATTAATACATCGATGGCCAGTTCGCCCAATTCATCTTTTGGTTGGTGGATGGTCGTCAGGGGCGGCGTCATATAGCGCGCCAGCTCGATATCATCGTAACCCACCACAGCCATATCCTGCGGAATGCGCAATCCTGACTGGTACAGAGCCTGATACGCGCCAACTGCCATTGCATCATTGCCTGTAAAAACGGCCTGCGGTCGCTGTTTATGCGACAGCAACGTTTGCATAGCTTCAAAGCCGCCGCCGAATTCAAAGTCACCGGTAATCTCGTAGCCTTCCGGAACAGGCAACCCCGCCCGCTTCATTGCTGCCCGATATCCTTCCAGACGCAAACGCGCCGGGGTTTTATCCAGCGGCCCGGTGATGCAGGCAATGCGCGTAAAACCTTTTTCGATAAGATGTTGCGTGGCTAAATCCCCGCCCAGCAAGGAATTATCCTGAATCAGATCGCTTTCACCATCAAAAGGCGACCAGTCCATCATCACGGTCGGTATAGAAGGATAACGCTGCATTATCTCTCTGGAAGGCTGATGTGTTTCGGTGCAGAGCAGCAACAAGCCGTCCACACGTTTTTGCATCAGAGTTTCCAGATTACGGTTCATGCGCTGTTCATCGCCTTCGGTATTGCACAGCACCAGACTGTAGCCGCGCTCAAAACAGCTACGTTCAACGCCGCGCACTAGTTCAGAATAGAAGGGATTGGTACTGGCAGTGATTAACATGCCAATCGTGCGGGTCTGGTTTAACTTGAGGCTACGCGCCAGCGCTGAGGGCGCGTAGTTCAGCGCTTTAATTGCAGCTTCTACTTTGTCAGTGACGGACTCACTGACAAAGCGATCTTTATTAATGACGTGAGAAACCGTCGACGTGGAAACACCCGCCAGGCGGGCGACGTCCTTCATTGTAGCCAAGCGTTACCTCTGTTGACTTAAAAACGCTTCTATTTCTTCGCGCCACGGAACGGAAGGCTGTGCGCCTTTACGGGTAACCGCTATCGCCGCAGCGGCATGCGCAAAACGGATCGCTTCAGGCAGCGGAGTCTCTTCCAGCAACGCTGTAATTAACGCGCCATTAAAGGTGTCTCCAGCGGCAATAGTATCAACGGCTTCCACTTTAAAACCGGGCACACGCTGACCTTCGCCATTAACGCTGGCCCACACACCGCGACTACCTAAAGTAATCAGTACAGTATGGATACCTTTAGCGTGCAATGCCTGCGCCGCTTTGGCCGCGTCTTCATCATTTTCGACCCGGATCCCCGTCAGCTTTTCAGCCTCGGTTTCATTCGGGGTAATAATATCCACCAGCGCCAGCAGTTCATCAGAAAGTTCACGTGCCGGTGCCGGGTTCAGGGCGACCATGGTCTTATTTTGATGTGCAATCTTTGCTGCAGTCAGTACGCTTTCGATCGGCGATTCTAACTGCATAAGTAAGGCGGACGCCTGAGCAATACGCTCATGCTGCGCTTCCACCAGCGCTGGCGAAAGAGCTGCGTTCGCTCCGGCATGAATGCCGATAACGTTCTCACCTTCACCATTCACAAAAATCAACGCCACACCGGTCGATTCCCCCGAAATTACGCTAATCGGCGCGATATCGATGTTATCTTTGGCTAACTGTTTACGCACACTTTCACCAATATCATCATCGCCCGTACAGGCAATGAATGCGATATTCGCGCCACTACGACCCGCAGCAACAGCCTGATTCGCGCCTTTACCGCCAAATGCGACCTGATAATGGCTACCAGTTACGGTTTCACCAGGTGTCGGGAAAGAGTTAAGGTTAAGGATGTGATCGGCATTGATACTGCCAAGAACAACGAGGTTGCCTGCGGTTTTCATATTTGGTGTTCCAAGTCAAAGTGCGCCACCGGGTTAGGGTGGCGCGTGCCCTGCTTTTCTTTTTACGCTTTCATCCCCAAAATCAGATACGGGGATGGCGTATTTATGTCTCCATCAGGCCGCGAGTGACCTGAATCGGTATTACTGCTTGATGACCAGCTTCAGGTCAACCGGATATTTAGCCTGAACCTTCTCGCCTTTCAGGACTTTATCCGCAGTCTCAACGCCTTTCGCGCCGATCTGATCCGGCAACTGAGCAATAGTCGCAGCCAGTTTGCCATCATTTACTGCTTTTTCGCCATCTGGAGTGCCGTCAAATCCAACCACCATCACATCAGATTTACCCGCGGTTTGCAGTGCGCGCAGCGCACCCAGCGCCATTTCATCGTTCTGGGCAAATACGGCCTGCACATCAGGATGCGCGGTCAGCAGGTTCTGCATGACGTTCAGACCTTTGGTGCGGTCGAAGTCTGCCGGCTGGCTGGCCAGTACGTTAAATTTGTGTGCCGCAACGGCCTGCTGGAAACCTTCACCACGCTCACGCGCCGCTGAAGTTCCGGCAATCCCCTGCAGTTCGATAACTTTCGCGCCTTCACCGGCTTTCTTCGCGATGTAATCACCCGCAATTTTGCCACCCAACACGTTATCAGACGCAATGTGGCTTACCACTTCGCCTTTGGAGGCAACACGGTCAAGGGTAATAACCGGAATTTTTGCCTGGTTAGCCATCTTCACAGCATTACCAACGGCATCAGAGTCAGTCGGGTTGATCAGCAGAATTTTAGTTCCACGAACCGTTAAGTCCTGAACGTTAGCCAGCTCTTTCGCCGGGTTATTCTGCGAGTCCAGAATCACCAGGTTGTAACCCAGCTTATCCGCCTCTTTTTGCGCCCCATCCTTCAGAGAAACAAAGAACGGGTTGTTGAGGGTGGAGACCACCAGCGCAATGGTATCTTTCGCCATCGCATTCGCGCTCACGGTGGCGCTCAGCGCAACAGCAGAAACCAGGGTAGCCAGTTTTTTCATGTTCATATTTAAGATGTCCTGTAATCGTTGTTACTGCTTTTTGTTGTCTACCAGTACCGCCAGCAAAATCACCACCGCTTTGACGATCATCTGGTAATAGGAGGATACACCTAACAAATTCAAACCATTATTGAGGAAACCAAGAATCAATGCGCCGATCAGCGTCCCAACAATACGTCCTTTACCACCCGCCAGGCTGGTACCGCCTAACACCACCGCTGCGATCGCATCCAGCTCATAGCCAGTACCTGCTGTTGGTTGCGCAGAGGAGAGGCGCGCGACTTCAATGATGCCCGCCAGCGATGCCAGCAGACCGCACAGTGAGTAAACGATAATTTTGATTTTACTGACGCTGATACCAGACAAACGCGTTGCCGCTTCGTTACCGCCCAGCGCGTAGATATAACGGCCCAGACGAGTGTGGTGCAGCATGTACCACGCCGCGAGGAAGACAATCCCCATGATCCACACTGGCGTAGGGATGCCTAACGGACGACCAATACCAAACCAGCCAAACAGATCGGCATTGTCAGTAAATCCGGTATTAACCGGACTGCCGTTGGTGTACACCATGGTCACGCCGCGCAGCAGCAGCATCATCACCAGCGTTGCAATAAACGCCTGCACCCGACCTTTCGCAACAATCACCCCGGTGACTGCACCAATGGCAGCGCCGAGCGCCAGGGCTGCAGCAACAGCCACCAGCGCATTGACCTCAATCCCTACAATTGAAGCCGCAACCGCGCCGGTAAGCGCCAGCAAGGAACCGACGGACAGATCGATACCTGACGTCAGGATAACCAGCGTCATGCCAACGGCCATGATAGCGTTCACCGACGTTTGCTGGAGAATGTTGAAAAGGTTATTAACGGTAAAAAAGTTAGGGCTCATGGTGGAAACAATCGCGATCAGCACTAACAGAGCGATGAGCGACTTTTGCTCCAGAAGCCATGCTTTAGTGAAATAACGGCGACCAGAAACAGCCTGGGTAGTCATCTTTTTTACTCCTGATTCACGCGATTAAGCTTGCCCACAGCGGCAGCCATTAATACTTCCTGAGTGGCCTGCTCGCGAGTGAACTCACCGCCGAGATGCCCTTCATGCATAACGATAATTCGATCGCTCATGCCCAATACTTCTGGCATCTCAGAGGAGACCAGAATGATGCTCAGCCCGTCAGCCTTAAACTGGTTGATAAGCTGATAGATTTCTTTCTTGGCTCCAACGTCAACGCCGCGCGTTGGTTCATCAAGGATCAGCACTTTTGGCCGCGTCATCAGACCGCGCGCAATCGCCACTTTCTGCTGGTTACCACCGGACAGCAGACCGATAGCCTGTTCCATTGATGGTGTTTTAACATTGAACAGACGAATAAAATCACCCACCGCCTGCTGCTCATCTTTATGTTTAAGGCTTCCACCGGCGCGGCTGAAATAACGCAGCGCGGTCAGTGACATGTTCTCTTTCACCGACATGCCCAGCACTAAACCATCGCGTTTACGGTCTTCAGAAATATAGACGATGCCGTTAGCCAACCCATCCTGCGGCGAACGGGTAACCACTTCATGGCCATCAAGCGTGACGTAACCGCTGGTGCGCGGCAATGCGCCGTACAACACTTTCATCAGTTCGGTTCGTCCGGCCCCCATCAGCCCGGATACGCCAAGGATCTCGCCTTTACGCAGCGTGAACGAAACATCGTTTACGCCAGGGCCACACAGGTTATCGACCTTCAGGCGAATATCACCCGGCGCTTTTTCCAGGCGCGGGTACTGATCTTCCAGTTTACGTCCCACCATCATTTCAATCAGCGAGTCTTCAGTCAGCGAGGCGACTTCACGCTCGGCAATAAACTGCCCGTCACGGAAGACGGTTACGTCGTCGCAAATCTCGAAGATCTCTTTCATACGGTGAGAAATATAGACAATGCCGCGTCCCTGGGATTTCAGTTCGCGGATGACGCGGAACAGGGATTCGGTTTCGGTATCGGTGAGGGCATCCGTCGGTTCATCCATAATGATGACTTTCGATTCAAAGCTCAGCACTTTGGCAATTTCGACCATCTGCTGATCGCCAATCGATAGCTCACCAACCAGTCTGTCGCTTTTAAAGCGCAGATTCAGTTTGGCGAGCAGCAGATCGGCTTCGGCGTACATCTTCTTCCAGTCAATTTTGCCAAAGCGATTCACAAACTCACGGCCAAGAAAAATGTTCTCGGCGATAGTGAGTTGCGGGATCAGGTTCAGCTCCTGGTGGATGATACCGATACCAGCTTCCTGAGAGGATTTAGGGCCGTTAAAGGTGGTCTCTTTCCCCAGCCACAATAAAGAACCGGCATCACGGGTATAGATCCCGGTCAGCACTTTCATCATGGTAGATTTGCCCGCGCCATTTTCGCCCACCAGCGCCATTACGCGGCCAGGGTAGACATTCAACGCGGCGCCGGATAGCGCTTTTACGCCCGGGAACGCTTTATCGATCCCTTTAAGTTGCAGTAATGCGTTCATGATGGCCTCAGAACGTGACGCCAGCACAGAGAATAATATTCGCATACGGAGAACATTCTCCGCTGCGAATTACCGCCTGACTGTCTGCGGTTTGTTTTTTGAATTGTTCATGCGTGGTGTAACGAATTTCTATGGTGTTTCCCTGGTGTTGTTGCAGTTGCTCAATGTGGCTGAGCAACGTTTCGTGGAGTTGCGGATTATGTTGTTTAATTTCCGACGCGAGAATGGCCGCCTCGACCTGCATTTCACGTGTGACCACATCCAGTACCTGCATAAAAGAAGGTACGCCCTGGGTTAATGCCATATCAATACGCGTTGTGCTGTTCGGGATGGGTAAACCTGCATCACACACCACCAGCGTATCGGTATGCCCCAGACGGGAGATCACCGTTGAAATTTCAGAGTTGAGTACCGTGCCTTTCTTCATTTTCTTTCCCCACTAGCGAAACGTTTCGCTGGAGATAAGTGTAGTGCGAAGAGTGGACAGAAAACCACCGCGACGTTACGAAAATGTGATCGCCATCGAAACGTTTCGCAAGGATTATCATTCGATGAAATGAAAACTGAGAGGGGCAAAACAAAACGCCCCCTTTCGCGATGAAAGAGGGCGTCGATGAGATTAAATCTCTACCTGAGTACCAAGCTCAATAACCCGGTTCGGTGGGATTTCAAACTGGTCCGGCGCGCGCAGCGCGTTGCGCTGTAGCAGCAGATACAGCTTGCCGCGCAGACGCAGGTACCATGGCCGCTTGCCAACAATCAACGACTCATGCGACATGAAGAAGGACGTTTCCATCATCCGACAGCTTAAGCCTTCCAGACCGCAGCGATGGAACACTTCCTCCACGTTCGGCGTTTCGCGCCAACCGTAGCTGGCCACCACGCGCCAGAAGGTGGGCGATAACTGCTCAATCTGCACTCTACGCACGTTGTGAACATAGGGCGCATCTTCCGTGCGCAGCGTCAGCAGAATAACGCGCTCATGCAGCACCTTGTTATGCTTGAGGTTATGCAGAAGTGCAAACGGGATGACGTTCAGTGCGCGGGACATATACACCGCCGTTCCCGGCACGCGTACCGGTGGCGATTTCTCCAGAGAAGCAATCATCGCCTCCAGAGAGTTACCGTGCTCATGCATGCGACGCAGCAGACGGAAGCGTTCGCTTTTCCAGGTGGTCATGATGGTGAACATCACCAGACCCAGCGTCAGAGGCAGCCAACCGCCGGAAATAAGCTTATCGAGGTTCGCGGAGAACAGCGGAACATCGACGCACAAGAACGCCACCAGGATCAGGAAGACGAAGTATTTATTCCAGTGCCAGTTTTTGCGCGCCACGGTGGTCGACAGAATTGAAGTCAGTACCATCGTCCCCGTTACCGCAATCCCATACGCCGCAGCAAGGTTACTGGAGTGTTCAAAGCTCACTATCACGATAACTACCGCAAAATAGAGCATCCAGTTAACGAAAGGAATGTAAATCTGGCCCGATTCCATTTCCGAGGTATGGATGATACGCATCGGCGATAAATACCCCAGACGTACGGCCTGACGCGTCAGCGAGAAGACGCCGGAGATAACCGCCTGAGAGGCGATGACCGTTGCCAGCGCGGCGAGGATCAACAATGGAATTAATGCCCAGTCCGGCGCCAGCAGGAAAAACGGGTTTTTGATCGCTTCGGGATGCTTTAACAGCAACGCGCCCTGCCCAAAATAGTTCAGCACCAGTGAAGGCAATACCACGGAAAACCATGCCAGACGAATCGGCAATTTACCGAAGTGGCCCATATCCGCATACAGCGCTTCAACACCGGTAATCGACAGCACCACCGCACCCAGCGCGATAAAGGACAGCGTTTTAAATTCGAGGAAGAAATGCACCGCCCAATACGGATTGAGCGCCTGCAGTACTTCCGGATTGCCAATAATACTGCGCACGCCTAATACCGCGAGCGTCAGGAACCATAGCAGCATAATCGGCGCAAACAGCTTACCGACCATACCGGTACCGTGTTTTTGAATCAAAAACAGCAGGGTCAGCACAATTATTGAGAGCGGAACAATCCAGGTATCCAGTTGCGGGGCAACTATCTCCAGACCTTCAATCGCAGACATCACCGAAATGGCTGGCGTAATCACCACTTCACCATAAAAGAAGCTGCCGCCTATCAATCCCATAATGACCAGCATGGAGGTTGTTCGCGCCGAGGTATTGCGCCCGGCCAATGACATCAGCGTCAGGATCCCGCCTTCTCCGGCGTTATCTGCGCGCATGACAAACGTCAGGTATTTAATGGAGACAACAAAGATCAGCAGCCAGAAAATCAGCGAGAGAAAACCAAATACGGCATCACGTTCAACGCCAAAACCAAACTGGCCGGACAAACATTCACGAAGCGTATAAAGTGGGCTGGTACCAATATCACCGTAGACAACCCCAATGGCCGCAAGGGTAATCGCAGACAATGATTGTTTATTATCAGTGCTCATAGACTCGTCTTTCGTTTATACACATCATCTTTCAAGCCACTCCGTGTGGGCTGCATTCGTTATTCCCCCCATCCCAGAAGAAAACTCCATTGCCGCCTTGGTGCAGCTTGATTGATTTGGTGTATATATAAGAAATGTGTGCGTCGTCCCTTGGCCCACAAAAAGGCGCACAGTATGCACGATTAATCACAAAATCGTACCCCTAAATGAGACCAGATTAATCTGGCTCAAAGAAAAATAAGCGCACCTTCAGTCTATTACTGCAATGGTGTGAAGCATCTATACTCGCAGTTTATGCAGTACATTTGGCGAAAGGACGCCACTTCATTATGGCTCACCCACATTTATTAGCGGAAAGAATTTCCCGTCTGAGCAATGCGCTGGAAAAGGGACTTTATGAACGTAGCCACGCCATTCGTCTGTGTCTGCTGGCAGCACTCAGCGGCGAGAGCGTTTTCTTATTAGGCCCCCCGGGGATCGCAAAAAGCTTAATTGCCCGCCGACTGAAGTTTGCCTTCCAAAACGCACGCGCTTTTGAATACCTGATGACGCGCTTCTCTACGCCCGAAGAGGTGTTTGGTCCGCTGTCCATTCAGGCGTTAAAAGACGAAGGTCGCTATGAACGCTTAACGGCGGGCTATCTTCCTGAAGCTGAAATCGTTTTTCTCGATGAAATCTGGAAAGCAGGCCCGGCAATTCTTAACACCCTGTTGACCGCCATTAACGAACGTCATTTCCGTAACGGCGCGTATGAAGAAAAAATTCCGATGCGTCTGCTGGTGGCTGCTTCCAACGAACTGCCTGAAGCCGACAGCAGCCTGGAAGCGCTGTACGACCGTATGCTGATTCGTCTGTGGCTGGATAAAGTTCAGGACAAGGCCAATTTCCGCTCCATGCTGTTAAGTCAGCAGGATGAAAGCGACAATCCGGTCCCGGCATCATTGCAGGTGACGGATGAAGAGTATCACCAGTGGCAAAAAGACATTAGTGCGATCAAGCTTCCCGATCGCGTGTTTGAGCTCATTTTCACGCTGCGCCAGCAGTTGGACGTGTTACCGAATGCACCTTATGTGTCCGATCGTCGCTGGAAAAAAGCGATCCGCTTACTCCAGGCCAGTGCTTTCTTTAGCGGACGCGATGCGGTAGTACCTATCGACCTGATCCTGCTGAAAGATTGCCTGTGGTACGACGCACAAAGCCTGAATCTGATGCAACAACAGCTTGAAATATTGATGACCGGACACGCCTGGCAACAGCAAGCCATGCTGACGCGCCTGGGCAGCATTGTGCAGCGCCGCATTCAGCTCCAGCAGCAGCAAAGCGACAAAACGGCGTTCACGGTGATCCGCCAGGGCGGAATGTTCAGCCGTCGTCCTCATTATGATTTACCGCCAGAAGCCTCGTCTTCTGTCGTGACATTACTGCTGCAAAAGCCTTTAAAACTGCATGATATGGAGGTTATCCATATAGCTTTCGAACGTGGCGCACTGGAACTGTGGCTAACAAAAGGCGGTGAGATCCGCGGAAAACTAAACGGAATAGGCTTTGCCCAAACGCTGAATATGGAAGTCGATAGCGCACAGCATCTGGTTGTGCGCGATGTCAGTTTACAAGGTTCTCGCCTGGCGCTGCCGGGTGCTTCGCAAGAGAGTATGCCCGCAGAGATAAAACAGGAGCTTGAGGTGCTCGATAACGAGTGGCATCAGCAGCACAGCGCATTCAGCGAACAGCAAAAATGCCTGTTTATTCATAGCGACTGGTTAGGCCGCATTGAGGCCAGCCTGCAGGATGTCGGGGCGCAAATCCGCCAGGCGCAACAATGCTGACCCTTGATACGCTCAACATCATGCTGGCAGTCAGCGAAGAGGCGATGATCGAAGAGATGATCGTCGCCCTGCTGGCTTCCCCAAAGATGGTGGTATTTTTTAAAAAATTTCCTCGCCTTAAAAAAGCGATCACTGACGACATTCCCCGCTGGCGTGAATCATTGCGTAGCCGCCTCAAAGATACCCACGTACCGCCGGAGCTGATGGAAGAGGTCATATGCTATCAACAAAGCCAGCTCCTCTCTCATGCGCAGTTTATCGTCCAGTTACCGCAAATATTGTCGCTATTACACCGCCTCCATTCGCCCTGGGCCGGGCAAGCGCAGCAACTGGTTAATGACAACAGTACCTTTACACCCGCCCTACATACGCTTTTTCTCCAGCGCTGGCGCCTGAGCCTGGTGGTGCAAACCACAACGCTGAATCAGCAACTGCTGGAAGAAGAGCGCGAGCATTTGCTCAGTGAAGTACAAGAACGGATGACCCTCAGCGGGCAACTGGAACCTGTACTGGCAGAAAATGACAACGCAGCAGGCCGGTTGTGGGATATGAGCGCGGGCCAAATCAAGCGCGGTGATTATCAGTTGATGGTGAAATACGGCGAATTTCTGACGCAACAACCCGAACTCCAGCGCCTGGCCGAGCAGTTAGGTCGTTCCAGAGAGGCGAAATCCGTGCCGCGTAAAGATGCGCCAATGGAAACCTTCCGTACCCTGGTGCGCGAACCTGCAACCGTCCCAGAGCAGGTGGATGGCATCCAGCAAAGTGACGATATCCTGCGCCTGCTACCGCCAGAGCTGGCCACGCTGGGCATTACCGAACTGGAATACGAGTTCTACCGACGGCTGGTGGAAAAGCAACTGCTCACCTACCGCCTGCACGGCGAAGCATGGCGTGAGAAAGTAACGGAACGTCCGGTGGTGCATCAGGATTTTGACGAGCAGCCGCGCGGGCCTTTTATCGTCTGCGTTGATACCTCGGGATCGATGGGGGGATTTAATGAGCAGTGTGCGAAAGCCTTTTGCCTGGCGCTAATGCGCGTTGCCCTTGCCGATAACCGGCGCTGTTTCATTATGCTGTTTTCAACAGAAGTGGTGCGCTATGAGCTTTCCGGTCCGGAGGGCATCGAGCAGGCGATCCGCTTTTTAAGTCAGCGCTTTCGTGGCGGCACTGATATTGCCAGCTGTTTTCGCGCCATTATTGAACGCATGCAGGGTCGGGAATGGTTTGATGCCGATGCGGTGGTTATCTCAGATTTTATCGCTCAGCGATTGCCCGATGAAGTAGTCAGCAAAGTGGGAGAATTACAGCGGGTGCACCAGCACCGTTTTCATGCGGTAGCGATGTCAGCACATGGCAAACCCGGCATCATGCGTATTTTCGATCATATCTGGCGCTTTGATACCGGGATGCGAAGCCGCCTGCTCAGACGCTGGCGGCGTTAATTGTTACAGCAGAGAAGCGACGCTTTCACGAACCTGGGCCGGCCATACGCCACACTGAACCTGACCAATGTGCGGTAATTGCAGCAACAGCATGGTCAGACGCGACTGCCCAATGCCGCCACCAATTGTCTGCGGCATTTCACCGCGCAGCAGCGCCTGGTGCCACTCCAGACTCAGGCGATCTTCATCACCGGTCAGAGACAGCTGGTGTTTCAGGGCGTCAGCATCCACACGGATCCCCATAGAAGACAGCTCAAACGCATCTTCCAGAACCGGGTTCCAGACCAGAATATCACCGTTCAGACCGGCATGACCCAGCTCGGACGCTGAACTCCAGTCATCATAATCCGGCGCACGTACGTCATGACGGTGACCGTCACTGAGCTTGCCGCCGATCCCCACCAGGAATACCGCACCCAGCTCTTTAGCGATCGCACGTTCACGACCTTTTGCATCAAGATCCGGATAACGAGATAACAGCTCCTGGCTATGAACAAAGTGGATCTGCTCTGGCAGGAACGGTGCCAGACCAAACTCTTTGCTAACCGCAGCTTCGGTGGCCTTAATTCCCGCCCAGATAGCCTCTACCGTGCTTTTCAGAGTGGAGAATTGACGCTCACCGTCGCCCATCACGCGCTCCCAGTCCCACTGGTCAACGTACACTGAGTGCAGCGGGGAGAGGCGATCTTCATCGGGACGCAGGGCTTTCATGTGCGTGTACAGCCCCTCGCCTGCGCTAAAGTCGTGTTGTCCTAACGTTTGACGCTTCCACTTCGCCAGTGAATGAACCACTTCGAATTGAGCGTCTGGCAATGCTTTAACCTTCACCTGCACCGCTTTTTCACAGCCCGACAAGTTATCCTGCGTGCCATCTCCAACGCGGCTGAGGATCGGCGCCTGAACTTCGATCAGGCCTAAACGCTCTTCCAGCTGGCGAGAAAAATGAGATTTTACGAAGCTAATTTGACGTTGTTTGGCAATGTAAGCGGTTTTCATTATGTGTACTCCTGTGTCCTGTTGCCTATGATTAAGCAACAGAATGGAGGTAATATTCAATAATCAACAAACAAAAAGCCGACTTCGATTTTGATTCGTTAAAAATTACGTCTAAAATAGAGGGAATCATTAATCTACATAAGAAAAACCTATGGAAAATTATCAGATCGACAATCTGGACCGCGGCATTCTTGACGCCTTAATGGAAAATGCTCGTACCGCCTACGCAGAATTAGCCAAACAGTTCGGCGTCAGCCCAGGAACAATTCACGTTCGCGTAGAAAAGATGAAGCAGGCGGGGATTATTACCGGCGCGCGGATTGATGTCAGTCCCAAACAATTGGGTTATGACGTCGGCTGCTTTATCGGCATCATCCTGAAAAGTGCGAAAGACTATCCGTCAGCGCTGGCCAGACTGGAAAGCCTCGATGAAGTGACCGAAGCGTATTACACCACCGGGCACTACAGCATCTTTATTAAGGTGATGTGCAAGTCGATCGACGCATTGCAGCAGGTACTTATCAACAAGATCCAAACAATTGACGAAATTCAGTCCACTGAAACCCTGATCGTCCTGCAAAACCCGATCATGCGTACCATCAAGCCATGATCGATTTTTTTAATCCCCTATTTTTCCACAGGTAGATCCCAGCTCGCTCACAGCGTACAATACGCCCTCTTTATAAAGGTGGGCGATCATGGCAGACATCACTCTTATCAGCGGTAGTACGCTTGGCAGTGCGGAATATGTAGCAGAGCATCTGGCTGAAAAGCTGGACGACGCCGGTTTTTCCAGCGAAATACTGCATGGGCCAATGCTTGAAGAGGTTCCGACTGACGGGATCTGGCTGATTATCAGCTCCACGCACGGTGCGGGAGATATTCCTGACAACCTACAGCCTTTATATGATGCGTTACGCGAGCAAAAGCCGGACCTGTCACAAGTGCGCTTTGGTGCAATCGGGATCGGCAGTCGTGAATATGACACCTTTTGCGGCGCAATCGACAAGCTGGAAGCCGAATTGAAGGCCTGTGGGGCGAAACAGATCGGCGAAACACTCAGGATCAACGTACTGGAACATGAAATTCCGGAAGATCCGGCTGAAATTTGGCTGGGATCGTGGCATCCGTTGCTCAGAGTTTTGTAAAGATCGTACTTTTTTATGTGGATAACTCTGGTTAAAAGCTTGGATCAACCGGTAGTTATCCCAAGAACAACCGTTGTTCAGTTTTTGAGTTGTGTATAACCCTTCATTCTGATCCCAGCTTATACGGACCAGGATCACCGATCATTCACAGCTAATGATCCTCAGCAACCTGTTGATCTTACTTAAAGGATCGTCCTTATCCACAGAAAGGTGCGATCCTAATAAGAGATCACAATAAAACAGATCTCTAAATAAAAAGATCTTCTTTTTAATACCCAGGATCCCAGGTCTTTCTCCATCGACTAAAGTTGAGTAGAATCCACGGCCCGGGCTTCAATCCATTTTCACACCGCGTTATGCGAGGCAATTACCATGTTTTATCAGGATCCTTTTGACGTCATCATCATTGGCGGGGGTCATGCAGGCACCGAGGCCGCAATGGCCGCGGCGCGAATGGGTCAACAGACTCTGCTTTTGACACACAATATCGACACTCTGGGGCAGATGAGCTGCAACCCGGCGATCGGCGGTATTGGGAAGGGACACCTGGTAAAAGAAGTGGATGCGCTTGGTGGGTTGATGGCAAAAGCGATCGACCACGCAGGTATCCAGTTTAGGATACTAAACGCAAGCAAAGGGCCAGCCGTTCGCGCTACCCGAGCTCAGGCCGATCGTGTGCTCTATCGCCAGGCGGTACGCACTGCGCTGGAGAATCAACCCAACCTGATGATCTTCCAGCAGGCGGTTGAAGATCTGATTGTCGAAAACGATCGCGTTGTGGGTGCAGTAACCCAAATGGGACTGAAGTTCCGTGCCAAAGCGGTCGTATTAACCGTGGGGACTTTCCTCGACGGCAAAATTCATATTGGTCTGGATAACTACAGCGGTGGCCGCGCTGGCGATCCGCCGTCCATCCCGCTGTCACGCCGTCTGCGTGAACTGCCGCTGCGCGTCAGCCGCCTGAAAACCGGTACACCGCCGCGTATCGATGCGCGCACGATTGATTTCAGCGTGCTCGGCCAGCAAAACAGCGATAACCCGATGCCGGTCTTCTCATTCTTGGGCGATGCTTCTCAACATCCGCGCCAGATGCCGTGTTACATCACGCATACCAATGAGAAAACCCATGACGTGATCCGCAATAACCTCGATCGTAGCCCAATGTACGCTGGCGTGATCGAAGGTATCGGCCCACGCTACTGCCCGTCGATCGAAGACAAAGTGATGCGCTTTGCCGATCGTAACCAGCATCAGATCTTCCTCGAACCGGAAGGTCTAACCTCTAACGAAATTTACCCGAATGGCATCTCCACCAGCCTGCCGTTCGATGTGCAGATGCAAATTGTCCGCTCCATGCAGGGGATGGAAAATGCCAGAATCGTCCGCCCTGGCTACGCAATTGAGTATGATTTCTTCGATCCGCGTGATCTAAAACCTACTCTGGAAAGCAAATTCATCCAGGGTCTGTTCTTTGCGGGCCAGATTAACGGTACAACTGGTTATGAAGAAGCCGCCGCACAAGGCATGCTGGCTGGTCTGAACGCCGCGCGTTTGTCTGCTGAAAAAGAGGGGTGGGCACCGCGTCGCGATCAGGCTTATCTTGGCGTGCTGGTGGACGACCTGTGTACGCTGGGTACCAAAGAACCGTACCGTATGTTCACATCTCGCGCTGAATACCGTTTGATGCTGCGTGAAGATAACGCCGACCTGCGTCTGACCGAAATTGGTCGTGAACTGGGTCTGGTGGACGATGAGCGCTGGGCTCGCTTCAACGAGAAACTGGAGCGTATCGAACAGGAACGCCAACGTCTTAAATCAACCTGGGTGAATCCGTTAGCGGAGTCCGCAGCAGAAGTGAATGCTCACCTGGCTACACCTCTGTCACGTGAAGCGAGCGGTGAAGATCTGCTGCGTCGCCCGGATATGACCTATGCTCAGTTGACCTCTTTATCTGCGTTCGCACCCGCGCTTGATGATGCTCAGGCCGCAGAACAGGTTGAGATTCAGGTGAAATACGAAGGGTATATTGCCCGTCAGCTGGAAGAAATTGAAAGACAACAGCGCAATGAAAACACCCTGTTGCCTGCAACGCTGGATTATCGCCAGGTTTCTGGCTTGTCGAATGAAGTTATCGCTAAGCTGAACGATCACAAACCCGTCTCGATCGGTCAGGCATCGCGTATTTCCGGCATAACGCCTGCCGCCATCTCCATTCTGCTGGTATGGCTGAAAAAACAAGGTATGCTGCGCCGCAGCGCTTGATAACACTATTTTGGCGGGGGCGCTTCGCTTGCCCGCCGTACGAATTTATAGGCCCGATAAGCGAAAGCGCATCGGGCATTTGATTATTAACAGGTAACGACCGTGCTCAACAAACTCTCTCGTCTGCTGGCTGATGCCGGTATTTCTCTTACCGATCACCAGAAAAATCAGCTGATTGCGTATGTCGATATGCTGCACAAATGGAACAAAGCGTACAACCTGACGTCGGTGCGGGATCCCAACGAAATGCTGGTACGCCACATTCTGGACAGCATTGTCGTTGCACCGTATCTGAAGGGTGAGCGTTTTATCGATGTAGGTACGGGACCGGGCCTGCCGGGAATTCCGCTTTCTATCGTGCGCCCAGAAGCGCATTTCACACTGCTCGATAGCCTGGGAAAACGTGTTCGTTTCTTGCGTCAGGTGCAGCATGAGCTTGCGCTTACTAACATCACTCCAGTGCAAAGCCGTGTTGAAGAATTTCCTTCAGAACCGCCGTTTGATGGGGTGATTAGCCGTGCTTTCGCTTCACTCAATGATATGGTTAGCTGGTGTCACCATTTGCCGGGCCAGAATGGGCGTTTTTATGCGCTAAAAGGGCAGTTGCCTGCAGATGAAATTGATTCGCTGCCAGCAGAATTCAGCGTTGAGTCCGTCGAAAAATTACGCGTTCCGCAGTTGGATGGTGAACGTCATTTGGTGGTTATTAAGCCAAACAAAATTTAATTTTTATCAAAAAAAATAGAGAAAAAACGGCTTTTCAGGTGTTAAAAGTCATAGGTAATAGTGTGGTTAAATGTCGTTACATTTCACTAGTGCCTTACGGTTTTGCATCATAACTATAACGTACCGTTTTTTGTTAAAAGCGAAACAAGTCAGCTGTGAAAATATCAGTCTGCTAAAAATAGAACGTAAGAATCACCGTTCGTGTTAATTTTTTATTATAAATGTCAATGAGCGGTTTTTTTGTTGTTAGGCGTTGTTTTTGAAATAGTGGCTATTTTTACGCTTAAATATCAAAAAGATGAAAAGGCATCAATTGCCACGTAAATAAATTATGCGAAGGTGAATATGTTCAATATGTGATCTGGTGCACGCTTTGACGCCAGTGTTTTCGCGGTATTTGCAGTTTTGCATGATCGTTCACAGTTTGCCTAAAAGTAATAAATGTGGGGCAGCGAAAAATATTTAAACATTTATTCACTTTTTAGCTACTTATTGTTTGAAATCACGAAGGCGCACCGTATAATTTGTCCGCTTTTTGATGCTTGACTCTAAGCCATAAAGAACGTTTTATACGACACGCGGCATACCTCGAAGGGAGCAGGAGTAAAAACGTGATGTCTATGTCGCTCTTGAGTCGAAACGTTGCTCGTAAGCTTTTGCTCACACAGCTTCTGGTTGTAATAGCAAGTGGATTGCTGTTTAGCCTCAAAGACCCTTTCTGGGGCATCTCCGCGTTGTGTGGAGGATTGGCAGTGTTACTGCCTAATGTGTTGTTTATGATATTTGCCTGGCGTCACCAGGTACATACACCAGCGAAGGGCCGAGTAGCCTGGTCGTTCGCTTTCGGCGAAGCCTTCAAGGTATTAGCGATGCTGGTGTTGTTGGTGGTGGCGTTGGCTGTTTTGAAAGCGGTATTCATGCCGCTGATCGTTACGTGGGTTTTGGTGCTGGTGGTTCAGATACTGGCGCCGGCTGTAATTAACAACAAAGGGTAAAGGCATCATGGCTTCAGAAAATATGACGCCGCAGGATTACATAGGACACCATCTGAATAACCTTCAGTTGGACCTACGTACATTCTCGCTGGTGGATCCGCACAACCCCCCAGCCACCTTCTGGACGCTCAATATTGACTCCATTTTCTTCTCGGTGGTTCTGGGTCTGTTGTTCCTGCTTATGTTCCGTAGCGTAGCCAAAAAGGCGACCAGCGGCGTACCAGGTAAATTTCAGACCGCGATTGAGCTGGTAATCGGCTTTGTGCATGGTAGCGTGAAAGACATGTACCATGGCAAAAGCAAGCTGATTGCTCCGCTGGCCTTGACGATTTTCGTCTGGGTATTCCTGATGAACTTGATGGATTTGCTGCCTATCGACCTGCTGCCGTACATCGGTGAGCATATCTTTGGCCTACCGGCTCTGCGTGTGGTTCCGTCTGCTGACGTGAACATCACCCTGTCGATGGCGCTGGGCGTATTTATCCTCATTCTGTTCTACAGCATCAAAATGAAAGGCATCGGTGGCTTCGCGAAAGAGTTGACGCTGCAGCCGTTCAATCACTGGGCGTTCATCCCTGTCAACTTAATCCTTGAAGGGGTAAGCCTGCTGTCCAAACCAATCTCTCTTGGTCTGCGACTGTTCGGCAACATGTATGCCGGTGAGCTGATTTTCATTCTGATTGCTGGTCTGTTGCCGTGGTGGTCACAGTGGATCCTGAATGTGCCTTGGGCCATTTTCCACATACTGATTATCACGCTGCAAGCCTTCATATTTATGGTTCTGACGATTGTCTATCTGTCGATGGCATCTGAAGAGCATTAATTTACCAACACTACTACGTTTTAACTGAAACAAACTGGAGACTGTCATGGAAAACCTGAATATGGATCTGCTGTACATTGCTGCCGCTGTGATGATGGGTCTGGCGGCAATCGGTGCTGCGATCGGTATCGGCATCCTCGGGGGTAAATTCCTGGAAGGCGCAGCGCGTCAACCGGATCTGATTCCTCTGCTGCGTACTCAGTTCTTTATCGTTATGGGTCTGGTGGATGCAATCCCAATGATCGCTGTAGGTCTGGGTCTGTACGTGATGTTTGCTGTCGCGTAGTAAGCGTTGCTTGAATTAAGAGCAATATCAGAACGTTAACTAGATAGAGGCATTGTGCTGTGAATCTTAACGCAACAATCCTCGGCCAGGCCATCGCGTTTGTCCTGTTCGTTCTGTTCTGCATGAAGTACGTATGGCCGCCTTTAATGGCTGCCATCGAAAAACGTCAAAAAGAAATTGCTGACGGCCTTGCTTCTGCAGAACGAGCACATAAGGATCTTGACCTTGCAAAGGCCAGCGCGACCGACCAGCTGAAAAAAGCGAAGGCGGAAGCTCAGGTAATCATTGAGCAGGCGAACAAACGCCGTGCTCAGATCCTGGACGAAGCTAAAACTGAAGCAGAGCAGGAACGTACTAAAATCGTGGCACAGGCGCAGGCGGAAATTGACGCCGAGCGTAAACGTGCTCGTGAAGAGCTGCGTAAGCAAGTTGCTATCCTGGCTGTTGCTGGCGCCGAGAAGATCATCGAACGTTCCGTGGATGAAGCTGCTAATAGCGACATCGTGGACAAACTTGTCGCTGAACTGTAAGGAGGGAGGGGCTGATGTCTGAATTTATTACGGTAGCTCGCCCCTACGCCAAAGCAGCTTTTGACTTTGCCGTTGAGCACCAAAGCATTGACCGTTGGCAGGATATGTTGACGTTCGCCGCTGAGGTGACAAAAAACGAACAAATGGCAGAGCTTCTCTCTGGCGCGCTGGCGCCGGAAACGCTCGCTGAGTCGTTTATCGCCGTGTGCGGTGAGCAGCTGGACGAAAGCGGCCAAAACCTGATTAGGGTTATGGCTGAAAATAACCGTCTGAATGCGCTCCCGGATGTTCTTGAGCAGTTTATTCACCTGCGTGCAGCCAGTGAGGCTATCTCTGAGGTAGAAGTCACTTCTGCCAATGCACTGAGTGATGAACAGCTTACGAAGATTAGTGCTGCGATGGAAAAACGTCTGTCACGCAAAGTTAAGCTGAATTGCAAAATCGATAAGTCTGTAATGGCAGGCGTAATCATCCGAGCGGGTGATATGGTCATTGATGGCAGCGTACGCGGCCGTCTTGAGCGCCTTGCAGACGTCTTGCAGTCTTAAGGGGACTGGAGCATGCAACTGAATTCCACCGAAATCAGCGAACTGATCAAGCAGCGCATTGCTCAGTTCAGTGTTGTGAGCGAAGCTCATAACGAAGGTACTATTGTTTCTGTAAGTGACGGTGTTATCCGCATTCACGGCCTGGCCGATTGTATGCAGGGTGAGATGATTTCCCTGCCGGGTAACCGTTACGCTATCGCACTGAACCTGGAGCGCGACTCCGTAGGTGCAGTAGTGATGGGTCCATACGCTGACCTCGCCGAAGGCATGAAGGTTAAGTGTACGGGTCGTATTCTGGAAGTTCCGGTTGGCCGTGGCCTGCTGGGTCGTGTGGTGAACACTCTGGGTTCCCCGATTGACGGTAAAGGTCCGGTTGATAACGATGGCTTCTCGCCAATCGAAGTTATCGCACCAGGCGTAATCGAACGTCAGTCCGTCGACCAGCCAGTCCAGACCGGTTATAAATCTGTTGATGCCATGATCCCAATCGGTCGTGGCCAGCGTGAGCTGATCATCGGTGACCGTCAGACAGGTAAAACTGCGATGGCAATCGATGCCATCATCAACCAGCGTGATTCCGGCATCAAATGTGTGTACGTGGCTATCGGCCAGAAAGCGTCCACCATTTCCAACGTGGTTCGTAAACTGGAAGAACACGGCGCACTGTCCAACACCATCGTTGTTGTGGCGACCGCGTCTGAATCTGCTGCACTGCAATACCTGGCACCATATGCCGGTTGCGCAATGGGCGAATACTTCCGTGACCGCGGTGAAGATGCACTGATCGTTTACGATGACCTGTCTAAACAGGCCGTTGCGTACCGTCAGGTTTCCCTGCTGCTGCGTCGTCCGCCAGGACGTGAAGCATTCCCGGGCGACGTATTTTACCTCCACTCCCGTCTGCTGGAACGCGCATCCCGCGTAAACGCGGAATACGTTGAGAAGTTCACCAATGGTGAAGTTAAAGGTAAAACCGGCTCCCTGACCGCTCTGCCGATTATCGAAACCCAGGCGGGTGACGTTTCTGCGTTCGTTCCGACCAACGTAATTTCCATTACCGATGGTCAGATCTTCCTGGAAACCAACCTGTTTAACTCCGGTATTCGTCCGGCAGTTAACCCGGGTATCTCCGTATCTCGTGTTGGTGGTGCAGCGCAGACCAAGATCATCAAGAAACTGTCCGGTGGTATTCGTACCGCTCTGGCACAGTATCGTGAACTGGCTGCGTTTTCTCAGTTCGCTTCCGACCTGGATGAAGCTACTCGTAAGCAGCTGAGCCATGGTCAGAAAGTAACTGAACTGCTGAAGCAGAAACAGTATGCGCCAATGTCTGTTGCACAGCAGGGTGTGGTGCTGTTTGCGGCTGAACGCGGTTACCTCGAAGATGTGGAACTGGCGAAAATCGGTAGCTTCGAAGCCGCTCTGCTGGCTTACGTTGACCGTGACCACGCTCCGCTGATGCAAGAGATCAACCAGTCCGGTGGCTATAACGATGAAATCGAAGGCAAGCTGAAAGCTATCCTCGATTCCTTCAAGGCAACCCAGTCCTGGTAACGTCTGGCGGTCTGCTTTAGGGCGGACCGCAAGGCATTGAGGAGAAGCTCATGGCCGGCGCAAAAGAGATACGTAGTAAGATCGCAAGCGTCCAGAACACGCAGAAGATCACTAAAGCGATGGAGATGGTCGCCGCTTCCAAAATGCGTAAATCGCAGGATCGCATGGCGGCCAGCCGTCCTTATGCAGAGACCATGCGCAAAGTGATTGGTCACCTTGCGAATGGTAATCTGGAATATAAGCACCCTTACCTGGAAGAACGCGACGTTAAACGCGTGGGCTACCTGGTGGTGTCGACCGACCGTGGTCTGTGCGGTGGCTTGAACATTAACCTGTTCAAAAAGCTGCTGGCGGATATGAAAACATGGTCCGATAAAGGCGTTCAGTGCGATATCGCAATGATCGGCTCTAAGGGCGTGTCTTTCTTTAACTCCGTTGGCGGAAACGTGATCGCTCAGGTAACCGGTATGGGGGATAACCCTTCCCTGTCCGAACTGATCGGTCCGGTTAAAGTGATGCTGCAAGCCTACGATGAAGGTCGTCTGGACAGACTGTACGTTGTCAGCAACAAATTTATTAACACCATGTCTCAGACGCCAACCATCACCCAACTGCTGCCTCTGCCGGCATCAGATGATGATGAATTGAAGCGTAAATCCTGGGATTACCTGTATGAACCAGACCCGAAAGCGCTGCTGGATACCCTGCTGCGTCGTTATGTCGAGTCTCAGGTTTATCAGGGCGTGGTAGAAAACCTGGCCAGCGAGCAGGCCGCACGTATGGTGGCGATGAAAGCCGCGACCGACAATGGCGGCAGCCTGATTAAAGAGCTGCAGTTGGTATACAACAAAGCTCGTCAGGCCAGCATTACTCAGGAACTCACCGAAATCGTCGGTGGTGCATCCGCGGTATAACCAGGTTAATTCGTAGAGGATTCAAGATGGCTACTGGAAAAATTGTCCAGGTAATCGGCGCCGTGGTTGACGTCGAATTCCCTCAGGATGCCGTACCGCGCGTGTACGATGCTCTTGAGGTTATGAATGGTAAAGAGAGCCTGGTGCTGGAAGTTCAGCAGCAGCTCGGCGGCGGTATCGTACGTACCATCGCCATGGGTTCTTCCGACGGTCTGCGTCGTGGTCTGGAAGTTAAAGACCTCGAACACCCGATCGAAGTCCCGGTAGGTAAAGCAACCCTGGGTCGTATCATGAACGTCCTGGGTCACCCGATCGACATGAAAGGCGATATCGGTGAAGAAGAGCGTTGGGCTATCCACCGCGCAGCACCTTCCTACGAAGAGCTGTCCAGCTCTCAGGAACTGCTGGAAACCGGCATCAAAGTTATCGACCTGATGTGTCCGTTCGCTAAGGGCGGTAAAGTCGGTCTGTTCGGTGGTGCGGGTGTAGGTAAAACCGTAAACATGATGGAGCTGATCCGTAACATCGCGATCGAACACTCCGGTTACTCCGTGTTTGCGGGCGTAGGTGAACGTACTCGTGAGGGTAACGACTTCTACCACGAAATGACCGACTCCAACGTACTGGACAAAGTATCCCTGGTATATGGCCAGATGAACGAGCCGCCGGGCAACCGTCTGCGCGTTGCACTGACCGGTCTGACCATGGCTGAGAAGTTCCGTGACGAAGGTCGTGACGTTCTGCTGTTCGTTGATAACATCTACCGTTACACCCTGGCCGGTACAGAAGTATCTGCACTGCTGGGTCGTATGCCATCAGCGGTAGGCTACCAGCCGACCCTGGCGGAAGAGATGGGTGTTCTTCAGGAACGTATCACCTCTACCAAAACCGGTTCTATCACCTCCGTTCAGGCGGTATACGTACCTGCGGATGACTTGACTGACCCGTCCCCAGCAACCACCTTTGCTCACTTGGATGCAACCGTGGTACTGAGCCGTCAGATCGCTTCTCTGGGTATCTACCCGGCAGTTGACCCGCTGGACTCCACCAGCCGTCAGTTGGATCCGCTGGTTGTTGGTCAGGAACACTACGACACCGCGCGTGGCGTACAGTCCCTGCTGCAGCGTTATCAGGAACTGAAAGACATCATCGCCATCCTGGGTATGGATGAACTGTCTGAAGAAGATAAACTGGTGGTAGCACGTGCGCGTAAGATCCAGCGCTTCCTGTCCCAGCCGTTCTTCGTTGCGGAAGTATTCACCGGTTCTCCGGGCAAATACGTTTCCCTGAAAGACACCATCCGTGGCTTTAAAGGCATCATGGAAGGCGAATACGACCACCTGCCAGAGCAGGCGTTCTACATGGTTGGTTCTATCGACGAAGCCGTGGAAAAAGCCAAAAAACTTTAACGCCTTAATCGGAGGGTGATATGGCAATGACTTACCACCTGGACGTCGTCAGCGCAGAGCAACAAATGTTCTCTGGTCTGGTCGAGAAAATCCAGGTAACGGGTAGTGAAGGTGAACTGGGTATTTTCCCGGGTCACGCACCGCTGCTCACCGCCATTAAGCCTGGTATGATCCGCATCGTTAAACAGTTCGGTCATGAAGAGTTTATCTATCTGTCCGGCGGCATTCTCGAAGTGCAGCCTGGCAGTGTGACCGTACTGGCTGATACCGCGATTCGCGGACAGGATCTCGATGAAGCGAGAGCCCTGGAAGCGAAGCGTAAGGCTGAAGAGCACATTAAGAGCTCTCATGGTGACGTGGATTACGCTCAGGCATCTGCGGAACTGGCCAAAGCGATCGCGAAACTGCGCGTTATCGAGTTGACCAAAAAAGCGATGTAACACCGGCTTGAAAAGCACAAAGGCCAGTCTGGTTTCCAGGCTGGCTTTTTTTATGGATTTGTTTCAGTAAAAGTGGAACTAAAAAGCTGTTTTATTATTTTGTGATTTACATCACAAAAAATGTTGATCGGTTAAAAAATGAGGCGTAGACTCTTTTTATGTGATGTGCGTCACAAAATTAATTCAGATAAAAACAGGATACCAACATGAAATTGTTTAACAAAATCATCGCCCTTTTCAGCAGCATGGACGTTTAGTCGTTCCCTACCTGTTCTGTGGCGCGATGCTTAATACGGTTATCAGCTAGCGCCATCGTTATTAAATCCCCCCTCCTTCGCTGTATCATTCGTTTTCTATCATTCCTCCCCTCAATTTTCCCAATCCATTTTTCTGCTTCTCACTGAATCACATAAATAAAATCGTTCTATGCTGATGTAATGCTTTATTCATGCGGTAAAAAAATAGCAAAAACATTAACCTAAGGCTTTAATAAGAGCAGACTCCTGGTTTTTGGGAGACAAAAGACGCAGATATAGACGAAAATAGTGAGTTATCAGATGGGGAATCCCCCCTGTTGAACGTTTTATCCTCGGTCCATTTCACGCTGAAAAAAATGTAGTATTTTCAATGTGAAACGGTATAAATTCGTTCTCAAATTACAGTCAGGACGTGTATGTTGAATAATGCTATGAGCGTTGTGATCCTTGCCGCAGGCAAAGGCACGCGTATGTATTCCGATCTTCCTAAAGTGCTGCACACCCTCGCAGGAAAGCCGATGGTTCAGCATGTCATTGATGCAGCTAATGAATTAGGTGCGACTCATGTACACCTTGTCTACGGACACGGTGGCGATCTGCTTAAGCAAACGCTGAAAGATGGCAATCTGAATTGGGTTCTGCAGGCTGAGCAGTTGGGTACCGGCCATGCAATGCAGCAGGCGGCGCCATTCTTTAGTGATGACGAAGACATTTTAATGCTCTATGGCGATGTGCCGCTGATCTCTACCGATACCTTACGTCGCCTGCGTGAAGCCAAACCGCAGGGTGGTATCGGTTTGTTAACGGTAAAACTGGACGACCCTTCCGGCTATGGGCGTATTACGCGCGAAAACGGTAACGTCACAGGGATCGTCGAGCACAAAGATGCAACTGACGAGCAGCGTCAAATCCAGGAAATCAACACAGGCATTCTGATTGCCAACGGCGCTGACATGAAGCGTTGGCTGTCTAAACTGACCAACAACAACGTGCAGGGTGAATACTACATCACCGATATCATCGCGATGGCGTATCAGGAAGGACGTGAAATTGCTGCGGTACATCCGGCACGAATCAGTGAAACGGAAGGGGTAAATAACCGCCTTCAGTTATCCCGTCTGGAACGTGTGTATCAGTCCGAGCAGGCAGAAAAACTGCTGCTGGCGGGCGTGATGCTGCGCGATCCTGCACGTTTTGATCTTCGCGGTACGCTGATTCACGGGCGCGATGTTGAAATTGATACTAACGTTATCATTGAAGGTAACGTAACCGTTGGGGATCGCGTCAAGATTGGCGCTGGCTGCATCATCAAAAACAGCGTGATTGGTGAGGGTTGTGAGCTTAGCCCGTACAGTGTGGTGGAAGATGCCCATCTGGAAGCCGCTTGCACCATCGGTCCATTCGCGCGTCTGCGCCCGGGTGCTGAGCTGCAGGAAGGCGCACACGTGGGTAACTTCGTCGAAATGAAAAAAGCGCGTCTGGGTAAAGGCTCTAAAGCTGGTCATTTGACCTATCTGGGCGATGCGGAAATTGGCGATAACGTGAATATCGGCGCGGGTACGATCACCTGCAACTACGATGGTGCCAATAAGTTTAAAACCATTATTGGTGATGATGTGTTTGTGGGTTCTGATACTCAGCTGGTGGCGCCTGTCACCGTGGGTAAAGGTGCGACGATTGCCGCCGGAACCACCGTAACGCGTAATGTCGCCGATAATGAACTGGTATTAAGCCGTGTACCTCAGGTTCATAAACAGGGCTGGCAGCGTCCGGTGAAGAAGAAGTAATTTATTTTTGCCGGATGGCGGCTTTGCCTTATCCGGCCTACGTGCGGTGACGTTCTGTAGGCCTGATAAGCGTGAGCGCCACCAGGCAGACAAGAGATGAGGGGATAATATAATCCTCCGCTCAACAAGCAGTACCTATAAAAATAACCCCACTCTCTACAAGGCTCGGGGCGCCCGGAATACGGGTATCAGGTTGACCGACAACGACAGGCACAATGCCTAAATTCGGAATCAAAAAATATGTGTGGAATTGTTGGCGCTATCGCGCAGCGTGATGTAGCTGAAATCCTTCTCGAAGGTTTACGTCGTCTGGAATATCGTGGTTATGACTCTGCTGGTCTGGCCGTTGTCGATGCTGAAGGCAACATGACCCGTTTGCGTCGTCTGGGTAAAGTGCAGATGCTGACTGCTGCTGCGGAAGAACATCCGCTGCATGGTGGTACTGGTATTGCTCACACCCGCTGGGCGACACACGGTGAACCTTCAGAAGCGAACGCGCATCCCCATGTTTCTGAACACATTGTTGTGGTGCATAACGGCATCATTGAAAACCATGAACCACTGCGTGAGCTGTTGAAAACGCGTGGCTACACCTTTGTTTCTGAAACCGACACCGAAGTGATTGCTCACCTGGTGCACTGGGAGCTGGAACAGGGTGGTACGCTGCGTGAAGCCGTGCTGCGTACTATTCCGCAGCTGCGCGGTGCCTACGGCACGGTGATCATGGATACCCGTAACCCGGAAACCCTGCTGGCGGCCCGTTCTGGCAGCCCGCTGGTGATTGGTCTGGGTATGGGTGAGAACTTTATCGCTTCCGATCAGCTGGCACTGCTGCCGGTAACCCGTCGCTTCATCTTCCTGGAAGAGGGCGATATCGCGGAAGTGACCCGTCGTTCGGTCTCTATTTTCGACAAGTCTGGCGCGGAAGTGAAACGTCAGGATATCGAATCTAATCTGCAATACGATGCGGGCGAAAAAGGTATTTATCGCCACTACATGCAGAAAGAGATCTACGAACAGCCGAACGCAATTAAAAACACGCTGACCGGCCGTATCAGCCACGGTGAAGTGGATTTAAGCGAGCTGGGTTCGCATGCCAACGAGCTGCTGTCTCAGGTTGAGCATATCCAGATTATCGCCTGTGGTACGTCGTACAACTCCGGTATGGTGTCCCGCTACTGGTTTGAATCGCTGGCTGGCATTCCTTGTGATGTCGAAATTGCTTCCGAATTCCGCTATCGCAAATCCGCCGTGCGTCGTAACAGCCTGATGATCACCCTTTCCCAGTCAGGTGAAACGGCAGATACCCTGGCGGGTCTGCGCTTATCCAAAGAGTTGGGCTATCTGGGCTCGTTGGCTATTTGTAACGTACCGGGCTCTTCTCTGGTGCGCGAATCCGACCTGGCGATGATGACCAATGCTGGTACCGAAATCGGCGTGGCCTCCACAAAAGCATTTACCACTCAGCTGACCGTTCTGCTGATGCTGGTGGCGAAACTGTCTCGTCTGAAAGGCCTGGATGTGGCTATTGAGCAGGAAATCGTTCACGGTCTGCAGGCGCTGCCGAGCCGTATTGAGCAGATGCTGTCTCAGGACAAACGCATTGCCGCTCTGGCTGAAGGTTTCTCTGATAAACACCATGCGCTGTTCCTGGGCCGTGGCGATCAGTACCCGATTGCGCTGGAAGGCGCGCTGAAGCTGAAAGAGATCTCTTATATTCACGCTGAAGCTTATGCCGCAGGCGAACTGAAACACGGTCCGCTGGCGCTGATTGATGCCGATATGCCGGTTATCGTAGTCGCGCCGAACAACGAACTGCTGGAAAAACTGAAGTCCAACATTGAAGAAGTTCGCGCCCGTGGCGGTCAGCTGTACGTCTTTGCTGACCAGGATGCTGGCTTTACCAGCAGCGAAAACATGCACATCATTGAGATGCCGCATGTGGAAGAGGTGATTGCACCGATCTTCTACACCGTTCCGCTGCAGCTGCTGGCGTATCATGTGGCGCTGATTAAAGGCACCGACGTGGATCAGCCGCGTAACCTGGCTAAGTCGGTTACCGTAGAGTAATCCGTACCTAACTGAACTGAAAATGCCCTGCTATAAGCGGGGCATTTTTTTAAACTTGTTCTGTTTTTAATCAATTATCCCGCCTGTTTTATGTGACAAACCGTCATCTTCAGCTACTGTTTGCAGTGTCATAAAAAGAAAATTTTAGCGAAATGTTATTGTCATGGTAATGATTAACGTTTTGTTTTAAATGTATTTTTAGATAAATAGCTTTCCGTATTTTTCATTGTCATAAAACTGTCATATTTCGTACATTTAACTGTCACCTGTTTGTCCTATTTTGCTCACAGTAGCAACTCAAACAACAATTTACGAAAACCGTGCAGGAGACATTATGAAAGTTATGCGTACCACTGTCGCAACTGTTGTCGCCGCGACCTTATCCATGAGCGCGTTCTCTGCGTTTGCAGCAGCGAGCCTGACAGGTGCAGGTGCAACCTTCCCTGCGCCAGTGTATGCCAAATGGGCAGATACCTATCAGAAAGAGACCGGTAGCAAAGTAAACTACCAGGGTATCGGCTCCTCCGGTGGTGTAAAACAAATTACGGCCAATACCGTTGATTTCGGCGCTTCTGATGCACCGCTATCTGACGAGAAACTGGCACAAGAAGGCCTGTTCCAGTTCCCGACCGTTATCGGCGGTGTGGTGCTGGCGGTGAATATCCCAGGACTGAAATCCGGCGAGCTGGTGCTTGACGGTAAAACGCTGGGCGACATCTACCTCGGTAAAATTAAGAAGTGGGATGACGAAGCCATCACCAAACTGAACCCAGGTCTGAAGCTGCCTTCGCAAAATATCGCCGTTGTGCGTCGCGCTGATGGTTCTGGTACTTCCTTTGTCTTCACTAGCTACCTGGCGAAAGTGAACGAAGAGTGGAAATCTAAAATTGGTTCCGGCTCTACCGTTAACTGGCCGACCGGTCTGGGCGGTAAAGGTAACGACGGTATCGCCGCGTTCGTACAGCGTCTGCCGGGTTCTATCGGTTACGTTGAGTACGCTTACGCTAAGCAGAACAACCTGGCGTACACCAAGCTGGTCTCTGCTGATGGCAAACCGGTAAGCCCGACCGAAGAAAACTTTGCCAACGCCGCTAAAGGCGCTGACTGGAGCAAAACCTTCGCTCAGGATCTGACTAACCAGAAAGGTGACGATGCGTGGCCAATCACTTCCACCACCTTCATCCTGGTCCATAAAGAGCAGAAGAAGCCTGAGCAGGGCGTTGAAGTGCTGAAATTCTTCGACTGGGCATACAAAAATGGTGGCAAACAGGCTAATGACCTGGATTACGCCAGCCTGCCGGACAGCGTGGTTGAGCAGATTCGTGCTGCATGGAAGACCAACGTGAAAGACAGCAGCGGTAAAGCGCTGTACTAATAGAATATCTTTAACGAGTTGGCGGATGGCGCTACGCTTATCCGCCCTACAGTTCCGACTGTAGGCCCAATTTGTAGGCCGGATAAGCGTAGCGCCATCCGGCAGGGCAATTTCGTAAACGCGTTTAACTTAAAGAGTGATTTATGGCTGCAACCAAGCCTGCTTTTAACCCACCGGGTAAAAAGGGTGACATGATATTCAGCGTGCTGGTAAAACTGGCTGCGCTGATTGTGCTATTGATGTTGGGTGGCATTATTGTCTCTCTGGTTATCTCCTCCTGGCCAAGCATTCAGAAATTTGGTTTCTCCTTTTTGTGGACCAAAGACTGGGATGCGCCGAACGATATCTACGGCGCGCTGGTACCTATTTACGGTACGCTGGTCACCTCGTTTATTGCATTGCTGATTGCCGTTCCGGTGAGTTTCGGCATTGCGCTGTTCCTGACTGAACTTGCACCTGGCTGGCTGCGTCGCCCGTTGGGTATCGCTATTGAACTGCTGGCAGCAATTCCGAGTATCGTATACGGCATGTGGGGCCTGTTTATCTTTGCCCCGCTGTTTGCGACTTACTTCCAGGAGCCGGTCGGGAACATCCTTTCCAACATTCCGTTTGTTGGCGCATTGTTTGCCGGCCCGGCGTTTGGTATCGGTATTCTGGCGGCTGGTGTGATCCTCGCGATTATGATCATTCCGTACATTGCTGCGGTTATGCGTGATGTGTTCGAACAAACGCCGGTGCTTATGAAAGAGTCAGCCTACGGCATCGGCTGTACCACCTGGGAAGTTATCTGGCGTATCGTCCTGCCGTTCACCAAAAATGGTGTGATCGGCGGTGTGATGCTGGGTCTGGGCCGCGCGCTGGGTGAAACCATGGCGGTGACCTTTATCATTGGTAACACCTACCAGCTCGATAGCGCCTCGCTGTACATGCCGGGCAACAGTATTACCTCTGCGCTGGCGAATGAATTTGCCGAAGCGGAATCTGGCCTGCACGTTGCTGCGTTGATGGAACTGGGTCTGATTCTGTTTGTGATCACCTTCATCGTACTGGCGGCGTCTAAGTTCATGATCATGCGCCTTGCGAAGAACGAGGGGGCACGCTAATGGCTACGCTTGAAATGCAAAACACCACTGCGCTGGCGGAGTCCCGCCGTAAAATGCAGGCACGTCGCCGTCTGAAGAACCGCATCGCGCTGACGCTCTCTATGGCGACCATGGCGTTCGGTCTGTTCTGGCTCATTTGGATCCTGATGTCCACGATCACCCGTGGTATTGACGGTATGTCGCTGGCGCTGTTCACCGAAATGACGCCTCCGCCGAATACAGCGGGTGGTGGTCTGGCGAACGCCCTGGCCGGTAGCGGACTGTTAATTCTGTGGGCGACCGTGTTTGGTACACCGCTTGGCATTATGGCGGGTATCTACCTGGCAGAGTACGGACGTAAGTCCTGGCTGGCTGAGGTTATCCGCTTTATCAACGACATTCTGCTGTCTGCACCATCAATCGTGGTCGGTCTGTTCGTTTACACCATCGTGGTAGCAAAAATGGAACACTTCTCTGGCTGGGCAGGCGTTATCGCGCTGGCGCTGCTGCAGGTGCCCATTGTTATCCGTACCACGGAGAACATGCTCAAGCTGGTGCCGGATAGCCTGCGTGAAGCCGCCTATGCACTGGGTACGCCGAAGTGGAAAATGATTTCTGCGATCACCCTGAAGGCGTCTGTCTCGGGGATCATTACAGGCGTTCTGTTAGCGATTGCTCGTATCGCAGGTGAAACGGCTCCGTTGCTGTTTACGTCGCTCTCCAACCAGTTCTGGAGCACCGACATGATGCAGCCTATCGCCAACCTGCCGGTCACTATCTTTAAGTTTGCGATGAGCCCGTTTGCTGAGTGGCAGCAACTGGCCTGGGCCGGGGTACTGATTATTACCCTGTGCGTACTGCTGCTGAACATTCTGGCGCGCGTCATTTTCGCGAAGAAGAAACACGGTTAATTTTTACGGCGTGGCTGATGCGGCGCCGAATGAGGAAGAGATTGAAATGAGTATGGTTGATACTGCCCCGGGTAAGATTCAGGTTCGTGATTTGAACTTCTACTATGGCAAATTCCATGCCCTGAAGAACATCAACCTGGATATTGCTAAAAACCAGGTAACGGCGTTTATCGGGCCGTCAGGCTGTGGTAAATCGACGCTGCTGCGTACGTTCAACAAAATGTTTGAACTGTACCCGGAGCAGCGTGCGGAAGGTGAAATCCTGCTGGATGGCGACAATATTCTCACCAATACCCAGGATATCGCTCTGCTGCGTGCCAAAGTGGGCATGGTATTCCAGAAGCCAACGCCGTTCCCGATGTCCATCTACGACAACATCGCTTTTGGCGTGCGTCTGTTTGAGAAACTCTCGCGTGCGGATATGGACGAGCGTGTGCAGTGGGCATTGACCAAGGCCGCATTGTGGAACGAAACCAAAGATAAATTACACCAGAGCGGGTACTCTCTCTCGGGTGGTCAGCAGCAGCGTCTGTGTATTGCGCGTGGTATCGCCATTCGCCCGGAAGTGCTTCTGCTCGATGAGCCATGTTCAGCGCTCGACCCTATTTCTACCGGGCGTATCGAAGAGCTGATCACTGAGCTGAAAGAGGATTACACCGTTGTTATCGTTACCCACAACATGCAGCAGGCTGCGCGTTGTTCCGATCACACGGCATTTATGTACCTGGGCGAGTTGATTGAGTTCAGCAACACGGACGATCTGTTCACCAAGCCCGCGAAGAAACAAACTGAAGATTACATCACCGGTCGTTACGGCTGATTCAGGAGCTTGTTGTGGATAACCTTAACCTTAATAAACATATTTCCGGCCAGTTCAATGCAGAGCTGGAAAGCATCCGTACCCAGGTGATGACCATGGGCGGCATGGTCGAGCAGCAGCTTTCTGATGCAATCACGGCGATGCACAACCAGGACAGCGAGCTGGCGAAGCGCGTCATTGAAGGCGATAAGAACGTCAACATGATGGAAGTGGCGATCGACGAAGCCTGCGTGCGTATCATCGCCAAGCGTCAACCGACAGCGAGCGACCTGCGTCTGGTGATGGCGATTATCAAAACCATCGCTGAGCTGGAACGTATTGGCGACGTGGCGGACAAAATTTGCCGTACCGCGCTGGAGAAGTTCTCGCAACAGCACCAGCCGCTGCTGGTAAGCCTGGAATCACTGGGCCGCCATACCGTACAAATGCTGCATGACGTTCTGGATGCGTTTGCACGTATGGATCTGGACGAAGCAGTGCGTATTTATCGCGAAGATAAGAAAGTTGACCAGGAATATGAAGGCATCGTGCGTCAGCTGATGACTTATATGATGGAAGACCCACGTACCATTCCAAGCGTGCTGACCGCGCTGTTCTGCGCACGTTCCATCGAACGTATCGGTGACCGCTGCCAGAATATCTGCGAATACATCTTCTACTTCGTGAAGGGACAAGACTTCCGTCACGTGGGCGGCGATGAGCTGGATAAGCTGCTGGCGGGCAAAGATCCGAAGGAATAAGCAGCTTGTTGCGTTCGCCGGGTTCCCCCGGCGTCGCTATTGTAGGCCGGATAAGGTGTTACGCCGCATCCGGCATTCTGCGCCATTCGCCTGATGGCGCTTTGCTTATCGGGCCTACTGTTTATTCGACGATATTCCAACCCCGCGCCTTCCACAATTCCGGCAACTGTGCCAGATCGGTAAACGTCGTCACTTTTGGATGATCGATCGGTTTGTTATGCGGATCGGCACAGAAGTAGAACACTTCCATCCCGGCGGCAATCCCCGCCTGCGCACCTGCGCTGGAATCATCAACCAGAATGCAGTTCTCAACGTTAACGTCCATCGCTTTCGCCGCATGGAACATCAGGGCCGGATCGGGCTTCCAACGCTGAATATCGTAGCCGCTGAACAGTAAATCAGGGAAATGGTGCAACATGCCCAGCTTACCCAGCGAATGCTGCATTTTGCTGACTGGACCGTTAGAGACCACACACATTGGTACGGCCATGCTGTCCAGTAGCGCATTGGCACCGGCAATCACCTCCAGTTCCGTATCGAACAGACGTGCGACCTCAGCGCGGTAAACCGGTTCTAAATCGGCTTTTGCCAGTTCGACACCGTGCTCTTCGTTGATAATGTCGATGATCTCGTACAGCTTTACCCCCTTGAAGCGTTTGAAAATTTCTTCAAGATCGAGCGTAATGCCAAACGCCTGGAACATGCTGACATACGCGCGAGAACAAATCACTTCACTGTCGACAAGGGTACCGTCACAGTCAAAAAATACGGCTTCTATCTGGGACATGTCATTTCCGTTTTAACAAGTTTAACGTTTTCGTAATGCATTATTGGGCGACGCAATCGTTGCCGTATAAGCAAAATCAATGAAAAAAGTTGCTCATAACCCAACCCTATTGTCGCATTTTGGTATAGGATAGCGACGAATTTTCCCTCCTTGTTCGGAAATTGATAATGAGTCAACAACACACTACCCAGGCTTCTGGCCAGGGGATGCTGGAACGCGTGTTCAAACTGCGCGAACATGGCACGACGGCACGGACCGAAGTGATCGCCGGTTTAACGACCTTCCTGACGATGGTGTATATCGTTTTTGTTAACCCGCAAATTCTTGGCGTGGCTGGCATGGATACCAGCGCTGTCTTTGTTACCACCTGCCTTATTGCTGCATTTGGTAGCATCCTGATGGGCCTGTTTGCCAACCTGCCGGTCGCACTTGCGCCTGCTATGGGCCTGAACGCATTCTTCGCTTTCGTGGTCGTTGGCGCGATGGGGCTGTCATGGCAGATTGGTATGGGCGCTATCTTCTGGGGCGCTGTTGGTCTGCTGCTGCTGACGATTTTCCGCGTTCGTTACTGGATGATTGCCAATATCCCGGTTAGCCTGCGTGTGGGGATCACCAGCGGTATTGGTCTGTTCATCGGCATGATGGGGCTGAAAAACGCCGGTGTTATCGTCGCCAACAAAGACACGCTGGTGTCTATCGGTAACCTGACGTCCCACAGTGTACTGCTCGGTATCCTGGGCTTCTTTATCATCGCGATTCTGGCGTCACGTAACATTCACGCGGCGGTGCTGATTTCTATCATTGTAACCACGCTACTGGGCTGGATGCTGGGCGATGTCCATTACAACGGTATCGTTTCTGCGCCACCGAGCGTGATGTCTGTTATCGGACATGTCGACCTGGCCGGTTCGTTTAACATTGGCCTGGCGGGTGTGATTTTCTCGTTCATGCTGGTTAACCTGTTCGACTCCTCCGGTACGCTGATTGGCGTTACGGATAAAGCCGGTCTGGCGGATGCGAAGGGCAAGTTCCCGCGCATGAAGCAAGCGCTGTATGTGGATAGCGTGTCGTCGGTTACCGGGGCGTTTATCGGGACTTCTTCCGTTACTGCGTATATCGAATCTTCTTCCGGGGTTTCGGTCGGTGGACGTACCGGTCTGACCGCTGTGGTCGTTGGTCTGCTGTTCCTGCTGGTTATCTTCCTGTCGCCGCTGGCGGGGATGGTACCGGGTTATGCAGCCGCTGGTGCGCTGATTTACGTTGGCGTCCTGATGACATCAAGCCTGTCGCGCGTGAAGTGGGATGACCTGACAGAAGCGGTTCCGGCGTTTATTACTGCCGTGATGATGCCCTTTAGCTTCTCAATTACCGAAGGTATTGCACTGGGCTTTATTTCTTATTGCGTGATGAAGATTGGTACCGGACGTTTCCGCGATCTCAGCCCGTGCGTCATCATTGTCGCGCTGCTGTTTGTGCTGAAGATTGTGTTTATCGACGCGCACTAATCGCTGTTTATTTGCCCATATGTAAACAAGCCCGGCATATCGCCGGGCTTTTTCTTTTATGCTTTCACGCGCTGAATGTAGTCGCCAAATGCGGTCAATTGACCGGTCAGATGGTCCAGCGTGCTTTGGTCGATCACTTCACCTGTCTGCGGGTCTACTTTGTTCTGAATGACGCCGCCCATAAATTCCGGCTTGTTCATTACCATGGCGTCGAGGAATACCAGGATCTGACGCAGATGATACTGGCAGCGCGCGCCGCCAATAGCGCCCATAGAACTGGTCTGGATCAGCACCGGCTTACCCGATAATGGCTGATCGGGCAGGCGGGACAGCCAGTCGATGGCGTTCTTCAGTCCGCCCGGGACAGAATAGTTATATTCAGGTGTGACGATGACGACACCGTCAGCCTTTCTGATTTGCTCAGCCAGCGCTTCTACGCTGGCCGGAAAACCTTCTTCCTGCTGGAGGTCGGCATCGTACAGAGGGATATCACCAATCGACGGCAGCGCGTTCACTTCCATTCCCGCTGGAGCAATCTTGGGCAGCGTACGGGCAACCATTCCATTAAACGAACCTTTGCGCAGACTTCCCAGTAACGTAACAACATTCAATGTTTCAGACATGGTGGCTCCTGTTTCATCATGAAGGTTAAATCAAAGCGTATGGCTCTTCGCTGCACATAATTGAGAGAACCGGATCAGACGACCCGTTGGCTCATTGGCGCGAGTCTGGATATCAGGCAAACTTTTCCAGTCCTGTTTACCATCAAACTCCCAAACCTTGAGTTTTTCAATGGTTGGCGTAACCGCAACTGACCACACCAGTACATCTTCCGCATCGCAAATGGCTTCAACCTGCGCCACATGGGCACATTTCAGACGCCCTGCGCCGGGTAAAAGCTGGAGCTCACGCGGATCGTCATTGCACACATCGCCAGTGAGTTTGAGTACGCTCTGGCGCAATGTAATGAGCTGCGCGCGTGCTTCGTTGGGATCGTTTTGGTTATTGATCCACAGGTTTTCGTTACTGGAGAAGCGCCACGTTTCCGCTGAATTTGGATTGTGAAACCCGCGGGTGGCCCGCTGAAGTTCCATATCCAGGCCGCACGTTCCTTCAGTTGTTAGCACAACGCCGACGATATTCCCGGCATAGGAAATCGAAAAACCCGGCAGGTTCTTATCGCGAAAAACGGGCTTACCTTTGGCCTGAGTAACAATTTCGGGCAGCGTGCTGGTGCCGTAAAGCATAAACATCAGTTCAGCGAGAAGACTTCGGGAAGCCAGGAAACGTGTCCGGCGATGAGCGGGTAGATCTCTTGCTTCGATATGACATGGAGAAGGGAGGCGAGCTGAAACCAGGTGTCCCTCCGTAAGAATCCCTCTGGCAAAATGTGTCGCCATTTGTCGCTCCGTGATTAATGGTCCGTGATTATTACCAGAGTAACATTTACACGGCCTCCGGGCAGGCTTTGCTGCCCAAAAACTAAGCGAAAATGGGAGACATTACGCGATATTTACATTTCTGTTGCCAGAATGGTCGATTTAGCAACACCAAAATGAAGGATCGTCAGGAGATATCGCGATAAAGCGCCTTGATCGTGTCTTTTAGCCAGACGATCTTAGGATTGTGGCTGTTGCGTTTATGCCAAAGAAGAGTGAACGGTACGCGCATTTTTTCCAGTTGCGCCGTATCAAATGGCATCGGCCGTGCAACGAGTGGAAGCTGGTGGAGTTGGTTATAACGCTGGCAATAGACCGGTGCGGTGGCTATCAGCGCGTGATCCGGCTGCGCGGCCATAAACAGCGATTGCTCAAAACCGGGCAGACATAACGCGATATTGCGTGCGCGTCCCATTTCTTGCAGGACTTCATCCAGCGCCCATGTATCGCTTTGCTCCCAGCTAATGCTGATGTGCGGATAGCGCAGAAAGGTGTCCAGATTCCACTCTTCCTGCAGTGCGGGATGATCTTCACGTAGCCAGACGCAAGGCAGATCGGAAAACAGCACTTCATGGTCGATCGACAATGGCAACAAACTCAGCAGTTCGCGCGAACGCGGATGGCTTTCGCGCCCGGTAAAGCCAATATCCACTTCACCGCGAATAATGGCATCCAGCGAGTCATAGTCCCAGTTACGTATTTTGATTGTCGCCTGGGGATAGCGCTGATAAATCTGCTGGGAGAGCGCATTGAACATGATCATCACTAACGGCGTCTCGGCCGCCAGATCAAACTTCAGCCCGCGTGGAGACTCATGGTGCGGCTTATCGAGCAACTGATTGCCCATCTGCATCCATTCAGCAAGGCTCTGCTCCATGCTGACCATCAGCGGCGTCGGCGATAGCCCCAGCGGGGTGTTCACAAACAAGGGATCATCAAACCAGGTCCGCAGCTTCGACAGCGACTTACTGACCGCCGACGGCGTGACGTTCATCCGTTTGGCGGTTTTAGTGACGCTGCGTTCCTGCATCAACAGCTGCAGGCAGAGCAATAAATTAAGATCGAGACTGCTGAGGGATTTCTTCATGAGTTGGCGCGGACCGGTTAGGTGCAACAGTGATAATCAGCATGATACTCACTATGCTACAGCCAATCAGAATCCCGATCAGCATATTCAGCGCATCAAGGCCAAGAACCGCCGCCAGCCAAATCCACAGCGAGGAACCGCAAACCTGCGCAATACCTAATGCCGAGCTGGCGACGCCCGCGCGCAGCGAGAACGGCCCAAGCGCCTGGCTCATCGCAACACCGAAGCCGACCGAGAATCCAGCGCAGATTAACGTCAGCCCGAAAAGCGTTACTGCGTGTGAAGTGGCAAGGGTTAACACCACGCCGGCACACAGAAACAGCACCTGTGAGGTCAGCATCAGAACGCGAGGCTTAAATACGCTCAGAGCAAATGGCGTAGAGAAAGAGACCGCCATACTGATGCCTGCGGTCATGGCCATCGTGGTAGCGTACTCACCACGGTCGAAGCCCATCACTTCCATCAGCAGCACCGGAGATGTGTTCACGAAGGTCAGGATCACCGACACGCTGAGGGTGGTAATGGCCAGACGGCTTAAGAAAAAACGGTTTACCAGTGATTCGGTTGTGTGGTTCTTTTCCGTCGTCGCCATAAGCGTTGCTGGGCGCGATTCTCGCAGGACAAATACCGACAGCAGGCAAACGGCAACACCCATACCCATCATCGTGTAGAACAGGCTCTGCCACGGGAATTTGAGCATAATCAGATGCCCCATCACCGGAGCCAGCACCGGCACGATACAGGTAATACCGTTCAACAACGACAGTACCTTCGCCCGACGGCGATCGTCGAGTGTGTCGCGCAGGATAGCGAAAGCCACCACGTAGCAACAGCCCGCACCTACGCCCTGAATAAAACGACCTATGAGGAATGGCGTACCGCTTTCGGCGAAAGAACATAGTGCAGAGGCGAAAATAAAGATGAGTGCGCCGACTATGGCGACCGGTTTGCGACCTGACTGGTCGGCAATTTTACCGGCGAACAGCATCGCCGTCGCCATTCCCGCCAGATAAACCGAAAACGCGATATGCAGTTGTGCCTCGCTGGCCTGTAAATCGGCAGCAATACGGGGCAGCCCCACCAGATACATATCAATACCGGCAGGATAAAGAAGAACCAGGGCGAAACTGCAGATTAGAAAGCGTGTCATAGCGACCTCATAAGAAATGTGGCGCTAAGCATACGGTCAGAGAGTCAACTGCACGAGTTGCCATTTGGACAACAGTGATTTCCACATGGGAAATTGTTGTTGCCGGGTGGCGGCGTAAACGCCTTCTCCCGGCCTACGGGGCCTGTAGACCCGGTTAGCATCGCGTCACCGGGCAACACAACGTTACTTACCAATACAGAAGCTGGAGAAAATCCGTCCCAGCAGATCGTCGGAGGTAAATTCTCCGGTGATCTCACTGAGGTTCTGCTGCGCCAGGCGTAGCTCCTCAGCCAGCAATTCTCCGGCCCATGCTCCGAGCAGTTGGGCTTTACCCTGCTCGAGATGCTCCGCCGCTTCTGCCAGCGCCTGCAGGTGACGACGACGGGCCAGGAAGCCGCCTTCCATATTGGTTTCAAAGCCCATGCTCTGTTTGAGATGGTTACGCAGCACGTCAACGCCTTCACCGGTACGCGCGGAGAGGCGAACCAGTGAGTGGCCATTTACTTCGCTAAGGCCCAGCGTCTCACCGGTAATATCCGCTTTGTTACGCACCACGGTGATCGGCAGTTTGGCTGGCAGACGGGCAATAAAGTCTGGCCAGATATCTGCCGGGTCCACGGCGTCGGTGGTGGTGCCATCCACCATAAACAGCACGCGGTCGGCCTGTTCAATTTCCTGCCAGGCACGTTCGATACCGATGCGTTCAACTTCGTCGCTGGCATCGCGCAAACCGGCGGTGTCGATGATGTGTAGCGGCATGCCGTCGATATGAATATGCTCACGCAGCACGTCGCGGGTAGTCCCGGCGATATCGGTGACAATGGCCGCCTCACGGCCAGCCAGCGCGTTCAGCAGGCTTGATTTCCCGGCATTTGGACGCCCGGCAATCACCACCTTCATCCCTTCGCGCAGCAGGCTGCCCTGACGCGCTTCCGCACGCACGGCATCAAGATCGCTGATAACGCTGTTGAGTTGCGCTTCAATCTTGCCGTCAGACAGGAAGTCGATTTCTTCATCCGGGAAGTCGATCGCTGCTTCAACATAGATGCGCAGGTGAGTGAGCGCTTCCACAAGATGATTTACCCGGGCGGAAAATGCGCCCTGCAACGAGTTCAGCGCCGAGCGAGCGGCTTGCTCTGAGCTGGCATCGATCAGGTCGGCAATCGCCTCTGCCTGGGCTAAATCGAGCTTATCATTGAGAAACGCTCGCTCGGAGAATTCACCCGGTCTGGCAATGCGCAGCCCGGGAATGGTCAGAATACGTTTGAGCAGCAGGTCAAGAATCACCGGACCTCCGTGGCCCTGAAGCTCTAAAACGTCTTCGCCGGTAAAGGAGTTTGGGCCGGGGAACCACAAGGCAATCCCCTGATCCAGCGCGCTGCCATCCGCGTCTTTGAACGGCAGATAATCGGCATAACGCGGTTTGGGCAGTTTCCCAAGTACGGTTTCTGCGACCTCACGCGCTTTCAGGCCGGAGATACGCAGGATACCCACGCCACCACGTCCCGGTGGGGTGGCCTGAGCGACGATGGTGTCGTTATGGCTCATGGTTTGTCTCTTCTTAATGCAATAAAAAAGGCGGTCTAATGACCGCCCTTTACTTTATGTTCCGTTTGCCGGATGGCGGCTTCGCCTAATCCGGCCTACACCGAATCAGGAGTTTTTCTTCTCGCGGCTATGCAGGCCACGTTTCTCCAGACCACGGTAAATCAGCTGCTGCTGAATAATGGTTACCAGGTTGCTGACGATATAGTACAGCACCAGACCTGACGGGAACCACAGGAAGAACACGGTGAAGATGACCGGCATGAAGGTCATGATCTTCTGCTGCATCGGGTCGGTTACGGTGGTCGGAGACATCTTCTGAATGAAGAACATCGTCACGCCCATCAGAATCGGCAGGATGTAGTACGGGTCCTGTGCCGACAGGTCATGGATCCACAGGGCGAACGGCGCATGACGCAGTTCAATGGAGCCCATCAGCATGTAGTACAACGCCAGGAAGATTGGCATCTGGATGATCAGCGGGAAGCAGCCGCCCAGCGGGTTTACCTTCTCAGCTTTGTACAGGGCCATCATTTCCTGGCTCTGACGCTGTTTGTCATCGCCCAGACGTTCACGCATAGCCTGAATCTTCGGCTGCAGCATACGCATCTTCGCCATGGATGTGTACTGCGCTTTGGTCAGCGGGTACATGATGCCACGAACGATAAAGGTGATAACGATGATGGAGAAGCCCCAGTTACCCAGGAAGCTATGGATCCACTTCAGCAGTTTAAACAGCGGCTGAGAAATGAACCACAACCAGCCGTAATCCACGGTCAGATCCAGGTGCGGTGCAACGGCCGCCATTTTATCCTGAATTTCCGGGCCGACCCACAGGGTGCTGGTCATCGCGCCAGTCTGGCCAGGCTGTACCAGTACCGGCTGTGATTTATAGCCGATAGCGGCAATGCCGTTACCCAGGTTAGCGGTATAGAAGTTGTTGGTGCCGTCGTTACGCGGAACCCATGCCGTTGCGAAATACTGTTGCAGCATTGCGACCCAGCCGTCTTTAGCATTGACGTTCAGGTTTTCGTTTTCAGCAATGGTGTCGAATTTGTATTTCTCATACTTCTCATCCGGCGTGGAGTACGCCGCTCCACGGAAGGTGTGCAGCGCAAAGTTGCTGCTACCGGTGTCACGATGAGATGGCAGATTGATGGATTGCTTCAGCTGACCAAAGGTGGAGATTTCCAGCGGTTTTTCGCCGGCGTTCTGCACGCTGTAGTTAACGTTGACAGCATATTCACCACGCTTAAGAACAAACGTTTTAGTGAATGTGTTACCCGCTGCGTCAGTATAGGTCATCGGGATCTGCAGTTCGTTCTGACCGTCAGCCAGTACAAACGCGTCTTTATCGACGTTGTACAGCGGACGCGGGCCGTTAGCCGGGTTATCCGGGCCGTCACGACCTGTCAGGCCACTTTGTGCCTGGTAGATGAACTGTGGCGTAGTTTCCAGTAACTGGAACGGTTCGGTAGAACCGAGTTCTTTCGGGTAAGCTGGCAGTGAAGCCTGTTCCACATCACCACCACGGGTGTTGATGGTCAGATCAAGCACGTCAGTTTTAACCGTAATCAGTTTCCCCTGGCCACTGGCCGGTACGCCCTGGTCTGCGGCGCTACCCGCTGCGGTGGTCGTTGTCTGCGTGGTCTGTTGGGCCTGAGGTTGCGGGTTTTTATCCTGCTCCCAGGCTTGCCAGATCATGAAAGACACGAACAGCAAAGCGATGACTAAAAGATTGCGTTGCGAATCCATCGTTAGTGTTCTCTGGTATCAAATGGTCCGGGCGGGACGGGATCGTCACCACCAGGGTGTAAAGGGTGGCATTTTAATACGCGTTTCACCGTCAACCAACTGCCTTTTATCACTCCAAACCTGCGCAATGCCTCAATTCCGTAGCTCGAACAGGTTGGAGTGAAACGGCAATGCGGCCCAAGCAGCGGACTGATCAGGCGTTGATAGACCCGAATGAGGGCTATCAGGACCCGCGAGCCAGGCGACAATGGCGACGCCATAATTTTTCCAACGCTTCCGAGAGAGCACGGTTATCGAGGTCAGCAACCCCTTTTTTCGCCACCACCACGAAATCCATTGCTGGAAGCTCGTGCTGACGTAAACGGAAGCTTTCACGCGTCAGACGTTTAATCCGATTGCGTTCATGCGCACGCTTAACATTTTTCTTGGCGACTGTAAGACCGATACGGGGATGCCCCAGCGAATTCAGGCGGCCGAGGATGGTGATTTGCGGCGTGCCAGCCCGTTGTGGCTGCTGGAAGACGAATGTGAAATGAGTGGGAGTTAACAAACGTAACTCCCTGGGAAATGCGAGCTTAACCACTCAGGGGCTAGCTTTTATTACTTAGAAACGGTCAGACGAGAACGGCCTTTAGCACGACGACGTGCCAGAACCTGACGACCATTTTTATTAGCCATACGAGCACGGAAGCCGTGAGAACGGTTGCGCTTCAGTACAGACGGTTGAAAAGTGCGTTTCATGGCGATTTCTACCTAAACTTGAATAAATTCACTGACTTTTGCGTATACCCGAACGAATTTCGAACGACTTACGCCACAGTGTGGGTGATTAAAGAGGCCGGATTGTAATAATTGTACACTCCGGAGTCAATTCTCTTTCCTTATTTCCCGCTTTTTTCCGCATGGTTTCGCGTAAAAAACAGGCAGCGTTGACGCCGTAAGGCGACCGTTACTCGCTGGGGGTAAGAATTATACGGGCTGGTGGATAAAGCGCAAGGATCGCTCGGGATCTTTATTAGATCGTTTAAGCAGTAAAGCATCTTTACTCATTAATTTTTTCAATATGCGCGCTAAAACCTGCAGCACTTCTCCAGGATCGTTTACACTTAGCCGATTCTGGATCATCCTGTGGATAAATCGGGAAGAATCTGTGAGAAACAGAAGATCTCTTTCTCAGTTTACGCTATGATCCGCGGTCCTGATCGTTTCAATGGATCCTGATCGGGTAAAAATTGCAGATAGCAATTCGCACGTCACCCTTTGCATAGGGTCTTGTCGATGTGCGTCAACAATCATGAATGTTTCAGCCTTTGTCATTTATCGACTTTTGTTCGAGTGGAGTCCGCCGTGTCACTTTCGCTTTGGCAGCAGTGTCTTGCCCGATTGCAGGATGAGTTACCAGCCACAGAGTTCAGTATGTGGATACGCCCGTTGCAGGCGGAACTGAGCGATAACACGCTGGCTTTGTATGCGCCAAACCGTTTCGTGCTCGATTGGGTAAGGGATAAATACCTTAATAATATTAATGGATTACTCAATAATTTCTGTGGCGCGGATGCCCCACAGCTGCGCTTTGAAGTCGGCACTAAACCCGTCACGCAAACGCTGAAAACGCCGGTCAACAACGTTGTTGCGCCCGCCCACGTGGCTCAGCAAGTGCAACCGCAACGTGCTGCTCCGGCGGCGCGTCCAGGCTGGGATAACGTCCCGGCTCCGGCAGAACCTACCTATCGTTCTAACGTCAACGTCAAACACACGTTTGATAACTTCGTTGAAGGTAAATCTAACCAATTGGCGCGCGCGGCGGCACGTCAGGTGGCGGACAATCCTGGCGGCGCCTACAATCCGTTATTCCTTTATGGCGGTACGGGTCTGGGTAAAACCCACCTGCTGCACGCTGTCGGTAACGGCATTATGGCGCGTAAGCCAAACGCCAAAGTGGTGTATATGCACTCCGAGCGATTTGTGCAGGATATGGTCAAAGCCCTGCAAAACAACGCGATCGAAGAGTTTAAACGCTACTACCGTTCCGTTGACGCGCTGCTGATTGACGATATCCAATTCTTCGCGAATAAAGAGCGATCGCAGGAAGAGTTTTTCCACACCTTTAACGCCCTGCTGGAAGGCAATCAGCAGATCATCCTGACCTCGGATCGCTATCCGAAGGAGATCAACGGCGTTGAAGATCGTCTGAAATCCCGCTTTGGCTGGGGACTGACTGTCGCGATCGAACCGCCTGAACTGGAAACGCGTGTTGCGATCCTGATGAAAAAAGCCGACGAAAACGACATTCGTCTGCCAGGTGAAGTAGCGTTCTTTATTGCCAAGCGTCTACGCTCTAACGTACGTGAGCTGGAAGGCGCACTGAACCGCGTGATCGCCAACGCCAATTTTACCGGCCGGGCGATTACTATAGATTTCGTGCGCGAAGCGCTGCGCGATCTGCTGGCTTTGCAGGAAAAGCTGGTCACCATCGACAATATTCAGAAGACGGTGGCGGAGTATTACAAAATCAAAATTGCGGATCTGCTTTCTAAGCGTCGATCTCGCTCGGTAGCTCGCCCGCGCCAGATGGCGATGGCGCTGGCAAAAGAGCTCACTAACCACAGTTTGCCGGAAATCGGCGACGCGTTTGGTGGGCGTGACCATACTACCGTGCTTCATGCCTGCCGGAAGATTGAGCAGTTGCGTGAAGAAAGCCATGATATTAAAGAAGATTTCTCCAATTTAATCAGAACATTATCTTCGTGACGCTATGAAATTTACCGTTGAACGTGAACATTTATTAAAACCGCTTCAGCAGGTCAGCGGCCCGCTGGGTGGACGTCCTACACTGCCTATTCTCGGAAACCTGCTGCTGCAGGTTGCTGACGGCACGCTTTCGCTGACCGGTACCGATCTCGAAATGGAGATGGTGGCGCGCGTGGCGCTGATCCAGCCTCATGAACCTGGTGCTACCACCGTTCCGGCGCGTAAATTCTTCGATATTTGCCGTGGATTGCCGGAAGGCGCGGAAATTGCCGTTCAACTGGAAGGCGACCGTATGCTGGTGCGTTCTGGCCGCAGCCGTTTCTCGCTGTCTACGCTGCCTGCCGCCGACTTCCCGAATCTGGACGACTGGCAGAGCGAAGTCGAATTCACCCTGCCGCAGGCGACGATGAAGCGCCTGATTGAAGCCACGCAGTTTTCGATGGCGCATCAGGACGTACGTTACTACTTAAACGGCATGCTGTTTGAAACCGAAGGGGAAGAGCTGCGTACCGTGGCGACCGACGGCCACCGCCTGGCGGTCTGTTCAATGCCTGTTGGTCAACCGTTGCCAAGCCATTCGGTGATCGTACCGCGTAAAGGCGTGATTGAACTGATGCGTATGCTCGACGGCGGCGATAACCCGCTGCGCGTGCAGATTGGCAGCAACAACATTCGTGCGCACGTTGGTGATTTCATCTTCACCTCCAAGCTGGTTGATGGCCGTTTCCCGGATTATCGCCGCGTATTGCCGAAGAACCCGGACAAACATCTGGAAGCCGGTTGCGATATCCTCAAACAGGCGTTTGCGCGTGCGGCGATCCTCTCGAACGAGAAATTCCGCGGCGTGCGTCTGTATGTCAGCGAAAACCAGCTCAAAATCACCGCCAACAACCCGGAACAGGAAGAAGCAGAAGAAATTCTGGATGTCTCCTATCCTGGTACAGAACTGGAAATCGGCTTTAACGTGAGCTACGTACTGGACGTTCTGAACGCGCTGAAGTGCGAGAACGTGCGTATTCTGCTGACCGATTCCGTATCGAGCGTACAGATTGAAGATGCGGCCAGCCAATCCGCAGCCTATGTCGTCATGCCTATGCGCTTGTAAAGAATATCGGGCTATCTTACTTGTTATTCTGGCTCCGGGCAGTGCTCGCAATCCTCACGTACTTCAGTACGCTCCGGTTGCTGTGCGCTGGCCGTAACCAGACTAACTGCGACGATAACGCCCAGGTTATGAGTTGATATGTCGCTATCCCGACTGCTAATCAAAGATTTCCGCAATATTGAAAGCGCGGATCTCGCTTTATCCCCCGGCTTTAACTTCCTGGTTGGCGCGAATGGCAGCGGCAAAACCAGCGTACTGGAAGCTATCTATACGCTCGGCCACGGTCGGGCGTTTCGCAGTTTGCAGATTGGCCGCGTGATTCGCCACGAGCAGGAGTCGTTTGTTTTACACGGGCGCTTGCAGGGTGAAGAACGTGAGACGTCGATTGGCCTGACGAAAGACAAACTGGGCGACAGCAAAGTGCGCATTGACGGCACTGACGGGCACAAGGTCGCAGAACTGGCGCACCTGATGCCGATGCAGCTGATCACGCCTGAGGGGTTTACTTTACTCAATGGCGGCCCCAAATACAGAAGAGCATTCCTTGACTGGGGATGTTTTCACAATGAAGTCGGATTTTTCACCGCCTGGAGCAACCTGAAGCGACTGCTCAAGCAGCGCAATGCAGCGCTGCGCCAGGTGAGTCGTTATGAGCAACTGCGCCCGTGGGATAAAGAACTGATCCCACTGGCGGAACAAATCAGCACCTGGCGCGCGGAGTACAGCGCCGGTATCGCGCAGGATATGGCGGATACCTGCCAGCAGTTTCTTCCCGAGTTTTCGCTCTCCTTCTCATTCCAGCGCGGCTGGGAGAAAGAGACTGATTATGCCGAAGTGCTGGAACGCAGTTTTGAACGCGATCGCATGTTGACCTACACTGCGCACGGCCCGCATAAGGCGGATTTCCGCATTCGCGCCGACGGTGCGCCGGTGGAAGATACGTTGTCGCGTGGGCAGCTAAAGCTGCTGATGTGCGCCTTACGTCTGGCGCAAGGGGAGTTCCTGACCCGTGAAAGCGGGCGGCGCTGCCTGTACCTGATAGATGATTTTGCCTCTGAACTGGATGACGCGCGTCGCGGACTGCTGGCCAGCCGCTTAAAAGCCACGCAATCTCAGGTCTTTGTCAGCGCAATAAGCGCTGAACACGTTATAGACATGTCCGATGAAAATTCGAAGATGTTTACCGTGGAAAAGGGTAAAATAACGGATTAACCCAAGATAAAATGAGCGAGAAACGTTGATGTCGAATTCTTATGACTCCTCCAGTATCAAAGTCCTGAAAGGACTGGATGCGGTGCGTAAGCGCCCGGGTATGTATATCGGCGACACGGATGACGGCACCGGTCTGCACCACATGGTATTCGAGGTGGTAGATAACGCTATCGACGAAGCGCTCGCGGGTCACTGTAAAGATATCGTGGTAACGATTCACGCTGACAACTCCGTGTCCGTTACCGATGATGGCCGTGGTATCCCAACCGGTATTCACCCGGAAGAGGGCGTTTCGGCAGCGGAAGTTATCATGACCGTTTTGCACGCAGGCGGTAAATTCGATGATAACTCCTATAAAGTTTCCGGCGGTCTGCACGGCGTGGGTGTTTCCGTCGTTAACGCCCTGTCACAGAAGCTGGAACTGGTGATTCGTCGTGAAGGCAAAGTGCATCAGCAAACTTACGTGCACGGTGTGCCGCAGGCGCCGCTGGCAGTAACTGGCGAAACAGAACTGACGGGAACTCAGGTCCGTTTCTGGCCAAGCCACGAAACCTTTACCAATGTTGTTGAATTTGAATACGACATTCTGGCGAAACGTCTGCGTGAGCTGTCATTCCTGAACTCCGGCGTCTCTATTCGTCTGCGCGACAAGCGTGACGGCAAAGAAGACCATTTCCACTACGAAGGTGGCATCAAGGCGTTTGTTGAATACCTCAACAAAAACAAAACGCCGATCCACCCGAATATCTTCTATTTCTCCACCGAAAAAGACGGTATCGGCGTTGAAGTTGCGCTGCAGTGGAACGATGGTTTCCAGGAAAACATCTACTGCTTCACCAACAACATTCCACAGCGTGACGGCGGTACTCACCTTGCAGGCTTCCGTGCGGCGATGACCCGTACCCTGAACGCCTACATGGACAAAGAAGGCTACAGTAAAAAAGCGAAAGTCAGCGCTACCGGTGACGATGCCCGTGAAGGCCTGATTGCCGTTGTTTCCGTGAAAGTACCGGATCCGAAGTTCTCCTCACAGACCAAAGACAAGCTGGTCTCCTCTGAGGTGAAATCGGCGGTAGAACAGCAGATGAACGAACTGCTGAGCGAATATCTGCTGGAAAACCCGTCTGACGCGAAAATCGTTGTCGGCAAAATTATTGATGCTGCGCGTGCTCGTGAAGCTGCACGTCGTGCGCGTGAAATGACCCGTCGTAAAGGCGCGCTGGACTTAGCCGGTCTGCCGGGCAAGCTGGCGGACTGTCAGGAACGTGACCCGGCGCTGTCCGAACTGTACCTTGTGGAAGGGGACTCCGCGGGCGGTTCTGCGAAGCAGGGCCGTAACCGTAAAAACCAGGCGATTCTGCCGCTGAAGGGTAAAATCCTCAACGTCGAGAAAGCGCGCTTTGACAAGATGCTCTCCTCTCAGGAAGTCGCGACGCTGATCACCGCGCTCGGCTGTGGCATCGGTCGTGACGAGTACAACCCGGACAAACTGCGTTATCACAGCATCATCATCATGACCGATGCCGACGTCGACGGCTCGCACATTCGTACGCTACTGTTGACCTTCTTCTATCGTCAGATGCCGGAAATCGTTGAACGCGGCCACGTTTACATTGCACAGCCACCGCTGTACAAAGTGAAAAAAGGCAAGCAGGAACAGTACATTAAAGATGACGAAGCGATGGATCAGTATCAGATCTCTATCGCTCTGGATGGCGCAACGCTGCACACCAACGCTAGCGCACCAGCCCTTTCCGGTGAGTCGTTAGAGAAACTGGTTTCTGAATACAACGCGACGCAGAAAATGATTGGCCGTATGGAACGTCGTTTCCCGAAAGCGCTGCTGAAAGAGCTGGTTTATCAACCGACGCTGCCAGAAGCCGATCTGGCTGATGAAGCGAAAGTTACGGCCTGGGTTTCCCAGTTGGTTAACGTGCTTAATGAAAACGAAATGCACGGCAGCACCTGGAATAGCTTCGTGCGTAAAGACGCTGAACTGAACCTGTTCGAACCGGTGATCCGGGTGCGTACCCACGGTGTCGATACTGACTATCCATTGGAGCATGAATTTGTGACCGGTGGCGAGTACCATCGTATTTGTACGCTTGGCGAGAAGCTGCGTGGGCTGATCGAAGACGATGCGTTTATCGAACGTGGCGAGCGTCGCCAGCCGGTTGCCAGCTTTGAGCAGGCGCTGGAATGGCTGCAGAAAGAGTCTCGTCGTGGCCTCGCTATCCAGCGATATAAAGGTCTGGGCGAGATGAACCCGGAACAGCTGTGGGAAACCACCATGGATCCGGAAAGCCGTCGTATGCTGCGCGTTACCGTGAAGGATGCGATTGCTGCCGACCAGCTGTTCACCACGCTGATGGGCGATGCCGTTGAACCGCGTCGCGCATTTATCGAAGAAAACGCCCTGAAAGCGGCGAACATCGATATTTAAGCCAATCTGTAGGCCGGATAAGGCGGTTTACGCCGCTATCCGGCAAGACGTTGTATTGTGCCTGATGGCGCGTTGCTTATCAGGCCTACAAACGACAACCAATCTACAAAAGGGGAATCTCGATTCCCCTTTCTATCCCCCTTTTCGTAGCTGTTTTTTGAGCGGAATCGCGTTAGCATGAGGACGGACTCATTTAATCCGGGGAACTCATGGCTATCAAACTTATTGCTATCGACATGGATGGCACACTTCTGCTGCCCGATCACACCATTTCACCTGCGGTCAAAACGGCGATTGCCGCGGCGCGCGCGCGTGGCGTGAATGTGGTACTGACCACGGGACGCCCGTATGCCGGCGTTCACAGCTATCTGAAAGAACTACATATGGAACAACCCGGTGACTACTGCATTACCTACAACGGTGCGCTGGTGCAGAAAGCAGGGGATGGCAGTACCGTGGCGCAAACCGCGCTGAGCTATGATGATTATCGTTACCTGGAGCAGCTCTCCCGGGAAGTCGGCTCGCATTTCCACGCCCTCGATCGCAATACGCTGTATACCGCGAACCGTGATATCAGCTACTACACGGTGCACGAATCGTTTGTCGCGACCATCCCGCTAGTGTTCTGTGAAGCCGAGAAAATGGATCCCGCAACCCAGTTCCTGAAAGTGATGATGATTGACGAGCCGGAGATCCTCGATAAAGCTATCTCTCGTCTACCTGCGGAAGTAAAAGAGAAGTACACCGTGCTGAAAAGTGCGCCGTATTTCCTCGAAATCCTCGATAAACGCGTCAATAAAGGGACGGGCGTAAAATCGCTGGCCGATGCGTTAGGCATTAAAGCCGAAGAGGTGATGGCGATTGGCGATCAGGAAAACGACATCGCGATGATTGAATATGCAGGTGTGGGCGTTGCCATGGACAACGCTATTCCATCAGTCAAAGAAATCGCCAACTTCGTGACCAAATCCAATCTTGAAGATGGCGTCGCGTACGCCATAGAGAAGTTTGCACTGAATTAAGATGTTATGGGCAAATGCTTCGTCGTATTTGCCCCGTTTCAGCCATGATTTGTGGTGCTGAATGGTCTCCCTGGGGAATATGCGCAACGCCGCTGCGCATAATCCATTTACGGGAAAATGCCGACGTCAGGGCCCGGCTTTTCAGGATTTTGCCATACAGTTTGAGTCGTAACTTGCGGGTGGCTTTACGGTAAGCGTGATTCATATCTGGCGTATCCCGCAGTAGTACCGATTTGAGGATCTCCGCGCTGTCCAGCGCATAGCTAATCCCTTCCAGCGAGCTGGCGCTGATAAAACCGGCCGCTTCACCAATCAAAAATGCGTTGTCCTCGCCGCAGACGAAGTCTTTCCAGCGTGAGGGGAATAGCACCGTACATTTTTCACTTTTTACTGGTTTGCCGAACTGGAAATGGAACGCTTCCAGCTTCTCTTTCAGTGCGTCAAAGCGTGCCTGTCCGTCCTTCATGGGGTAGGCACCACCAAAGATAAAATAGCCATCTTTGCTGATACTCCATGAATAACAGTCAGTTGTATCGTTATCAAAAATACAGGAATAGAACGGAACGGGATGTTTTTCCGCAACCCATTGTTGAATCGCGACATATTTACGGATTTGGTGCTGGGGATAAAGATGACGGCGTACCAGTGAATTCGCACCGTCTGCCCCCACCAGATAACGCGCGGTGATCTGCTGCTCCCAACCGTCGGCGCGGAAGATAACGTGCCATTTATCGCCCTCGCGCCAGATTTTCCGGCACAGGCTGTCGTGATACACCTGCACATCATCAGTGATGAGAGATTTAAGCCATAAATCAAAAGCATGGCGGTTGATATTAATGTAGCTGCGCTGGTAGTTACGCGTCAAAGAAGCGGCAACATCAACCGTTTTAACGCTAAAAATCTGCGGGTTGGCGATAACATCAACAGGTAAGGTTATCCCGTCGCGGATAAACGAACGCTGGGCGTCCGGGGCCAGCAGACCGCCGCAGGGTTTAGTGAAACCTTCGTTACCGCACTGGCGTTTTTTATCCAACGCAATCACGCGCATTTTTCCGCTTAACTGTCGCGCCAGCGCTGCGCCTGCCGGACCTAAACCGATAATCGCTACGTCAAAATGTTCCATCTTTCTGTCCGCAAAAATGAAGATGGCGATACGCTAAAGCCTGAAAGTGAAGTGCTTGTGAAGTATGATTGTTTTAATCGTCTTGTATCAGGGCATCCCATGAAGCAAATCACCTTTACGCCGCGTAATCATCAGCTTACCAATATCAACACCTGGACACCGGACAGCCAGTGGCTGGTCTTTGATGTGCGCCCTTCCGGCGCTTCCTTTACCGGTGAAACAATTGAGCGCGTCAATATCCATACTGGCGAGCTGGAGGTGATTTACCGGGCTACTCAGGGATCGCACGTTGGCGTGGTGACCGTTCATCCAAATTCGGAAAAATATGTATTCATTCACGGGCCTGAAAATCCTGATGAAACATGGTATTACGACTTCCATCATCGCCGTGGGGTGATTGTTACGCAGGCTGGGGTGGAGAATCTGGATGCAATGGATATTACTGCGCCCTATACGCCAGGTGCGCTGCGCGGCGGGAGTCATGTGCATGTCTTTAGCCCGAACGGTGAGTTTGTCAGTTTCACCTATAACGACCATGTTCTGCATGAGCGCTCTCCGGCGCTCGATTTACGCAACGTCGGCGTGGCTGCACCGTATGGTCCGGTGAATGTCTCCGCGCAGCATCCCCGTGAATACAGCGGTAGCTACTGGTGTGTGCTGGTGAGCCAGACGACACCAACGCCAAAACCGGGTAGCGATGAGATTAACCGCGCCTATGAAGAGGGCTGGGTTGGAGAAAACAGGCTGGCGTTTATCGGTGATACGCTATCAGCCACTGGCGAGAAAGTACCGGAGCTGTTTATTGTTGATTTGCCACAGGATGAAAGCGGCTGGAAACAGCCGGGGGACGCGCCTCTGGAGGGGACTGACATGACCATTCCTGCGCCGCCATCCGGTATTCGCCAACGCCGTCTGACGTTTACCCATGAGCGCGCCTTTCCGGGGCTGGTGAATCAGCCTCGCCACTGGGTACGCAGTAATCCAAAGGCATCTGAGATTGCGTTTTTAATGCGTGATGACAACGGTATTGTGCAGCTATGGCTGATTTCCCCACAGGGCGGATCGCTGCGTCAGCTTACCCAGTGCGCTACGAATATTCAGTCAGCCTTTAACTGGCACCCATCGGGGAAATGGCTGGGATTTGTACTGGAGAACAGAATTGCCTGTTGTGATGTTCAAACGGGCGAAATTGATTTTTTAACGGAACGTCATGATAACCCGCCGTCGGCCGATGCGATCGTCTTCTCCCCTGATGGTCGACAGGTTGCGTGGATGGAAGACGTCGAGGGTTTCCGCCAGCTGTGGGTGACTGAAACCGGGCGTTAATTTATGGAGCAGACATTTCTGCCGGGGGAATAACGGCGTTCGTGGCCTGGGTTCTCTCCTCGCTCTTTTCTACGCGGGATCTCACCGAGTTATCTTTGCGAAAGAGATCCCAAGGTAGCAATACCGTATCGAGCACCGCGGTAAAAGGCATATCCAGAATCGCCAGCGACTTGGTTCCCCAGTTCGTATCACTTTCGCTAATCATTGTGGCACTGGCTCGCGTGCCAGGATACGTCCCTTCTTTGCCACCTGTATGTGACATGATGCTGGAACAGCCGCTTACAAACACCATCCCACTACACATCGTCAGTGTTACCAACATTTTTTTAATCATCATTTATTCATCTGTATTTATCGTGTTTGCATGGTGAGTTAAAGCGATCCGTTGCGAAAATAACATCACCATTTCGTCGCACTGTGGCGGCCATCGCGATTTAACGAGAACAACTGCTCCCCCCAGTGTATGCAATAGACAACAAACTGCAAAAAAAGTCAGATGAATACGCTTGAAAAGTTTGTATTAAGACCCATTTTTAGAGTGTAGGCAAATGAAGGGCATGCCTGATGGGTGTCCTGGCTACCTGACCTGTCCATGATGGAAGGTCAATATTCTCGCTGATTTCAGGAGCTATTGATTATGCGTAACTTTGATTTATCCCCGCTGTACCGTTCTGCTATTGGTTTTGACCGTCTGTTTAACCTGCTGGAAAACAATCAGGGCCAGAGCAATGGCGGCTACCCTCCGTACAACGTTGAGCTGGTAGACGAAAACCATTACCGCATTGCAATTGCCGTTGCCGGTTTTGCTGAAAGCGAACTGGAAATTACTGCCCAGGACAATCTGCTGGTGGTAAAAGGCGCCCATGCGGACGATCAAAAAGAACGTACTTACCTGTATCAGGGTATTGCCGAGCGCAACTTTGAACGCAAGTTCCAGTTAGCGGAGAACATTCATGTTCGCGGCGCAAACCTGGTAAATGGTCTGCTGTATATCGATCTTGAGCGCGTGATTCCTGAAGCGAACAAACCGCGCCGCATCGAAATCAACTAATTCTGTAGGCCGCTTCAGGCGGCCTTGCTAAGTCATCGGCTTGCCGTCAGGGAGCCGAAAGGTACCTACTCGCTTCTTAGAAGGAGATTATTATGCGTAACTACGATTTATCCCCGCTGCTGCGTCAATGGATCGGTTTTGACAAACTGGCCAATGCCTTGCAAAACACCGGTGAAAGCCAGAGCTTCCCGCCTTATAACATCGAAAAGAGCGATGATAACCACTACCGCATTACCCTTGCGTTAGCCGGTTTCCGCCAGGAAGATCTGGATATTCAACTGGAAGGCACGCGCCTGACAGTGAAAGGTACGCCGCAGCAGCCGGAAAAAGAGACCAAATGGTTGCATCAGGGACTGGTCACTCAGCCGTTCAGCCTGAGCTTTACGCTGGCTGAAAATATGGAGGTCTCCGGCGCAAGCTTCACTAACGGCTTGCTGCATATTGATTTGACCCGGAATGAACCTGAAACCATTGCTCCACAACGTATCGCCATCAGCGAACGTCCCGCATTAGACAGTTAAATAGCTCCATGCCTTTGCCCCGCCAGAAATGACGGGGCTTTTTTGTGCTTTACCACCCATACATTGCGACTGTACTCTGCGAGAATCCATTTACTTAATGATGTTATTCACAGGGAACAGGATATGAGTGATATAGCATTGACGGTCAGCGTTCTGGCATTGGTGGCAGTTGTCGGGTTATGGATCGGCAACATAAAAATACGTGGTGTGGGTTTTGGCATTGGAGGTGTGCTGTTCGGCGGCATTATTGTCGGGCATTTTGTCGATCAGGCAGGGATGACCCTGAGCGGCGACATGCTGCATTTTATTCAGGAATTTGGCCTGATTCTTTTCGTCTACACCATCGGTATTCAGGTGGGGCCGGGCTTTTTTGCGTCACTGCGCGTTTCCGGGCTGCGGCTGAATCTGTTTGCCGTACTGATTGTTATTATGGGTGGCCTGGTCACCGCGATCCTGCATAAGATTTTTGCCATTCCTCTCCCTGTGGTGCTGGGAATATTCTCTGGTGCGGTCACCAACACCCCGGCGTTGGGCGCGGGGCAGCAAATTCTGCGCGATTTGGGTACGCCTGGCGATGTGGTTGACCAGATGGGGATGAGCTATGCCATGGCTTATCCTTTCGGCATTTGCGGAATTTTACTGACCATGTGGCTGATGCGCCTTATTTTCCGCGTTAACGTCGATGCTGAAGCCCAGCAGCATGAATCCACGCTGACCAACGGGCACGCACTGATTCAGACGATGAACATCCGCGTGGAAAACCCAAACATCAACAATATGGCGATTCAGGATGTCCCGATTCTGAACAGCGACAAAATTATCTGCTCGCGTCTGAAACGTGACGAGACATTGATGGTGCCGTCGCCAGGGACAGTTATCCAGTTGGGCGACCTGCTCCACCTGGTCGGGCAGCCTGCTGACCTGCATAACGCGCAGGTGGTGATTGGGCAGGAGGTGGATACATCGCTGTCTACGCGAGGTACCGATTTACGCGTCGAACGCGTGGTGGTGACTAACGAGCAGGTGCTGGGTAAACGTATCCGTGACCTGCACTTTAAAGAACGTTACGACGTGGTGATTTCCCGCCTGAACCGTGCGGGTGTTGAGCTGGTAGCCAGCAGCGACGCCAGCCTGCAATTCGGGGATATCCTCAATCTGGTGGGGCGCCCTTCGTCTATTGATGCCGTTGCCAATGTTGTGGGTAACGCGCAGCAAAAACTGCAGCAAGTGCAGATGCTGCCGGTATTTATCGGTATCGGGCTGGGTGTTCTACTGGGTTCAATCCCGCTGTTCATCCCAGGGTTTCCGGTGGCGTTAAAACTGGGTCTGGCCGGTGGGCCGCTGATTATGGCCTTGATCCTGGGGCGTATTGGCAGCATTGGTAAGCTGTACTGGTTTATGCCTCCCAGTGCTAACCTGGCGCTGCGAGAGTTGGGTATCGTGCTGTTTCTCGCGGTAGTTGGTCTGAAGTCAGGCGGTGATTTTGTCGATACTCTGACACAGGGCGATGGCCTGAGCTGGGTGGGGTACGGTATTTTCATTACTGCGATTCCGCTGATTACCGTGGGTTTGTTAGCTCGTCTATTTGTCAAAATGAACTATCTGACGCTGTGCGGCATGCTGGCTGGCTCAATGACCGATCCCCCGGCTCTGGCGTTTGCTAATAACCTGCATGCTACCAGCGGGGCGGCAGCGCTCTCCTACGCCACCGTTTATCCGCTGGTTATGTTCCTGAGGATTATCACGCCACAGCTGCTGGCGGTGATCTTCTGGGGATTAGGTTAAAACTGACTTATCCGGCCTGCATCTCCTGTAGGCCGGATAAAACGCAACTCACCATCCGGCATTACAAACACCCTCTCTCTTTCCCATTGTCTCATCACCCGACTCGCCCTCTCGTTTGAGAATCAGGTTCATACTCCTTAACTGTTCCGGTATAACGACCAGACAACAATATTTAAGGAGCTGTCATGAAGATTTCTCGCCTTGGAGAAGCACCGGATTATCGCTTCTCACTGGCAAATGAGCGTACTTTTCTGGCGTGGATCCGCACCGCGCTCGGATTTCTGGCGGCGGGGGTTGGCCTTGATCAACTGGCCCCGGATTTTGCCACGCCGGTCATCCGTGAGGCGCTTGCCTTGTTGCTGTGTCTGTTTGCCGGCGGTCTGGCGATCTACGGCTACCTGCGCTGGCTACGTAATGAAAAGGCGATGCGACTGAAAGAGGACTTGCCCTACACCCACAGCCTGCTGATTATCAGTGTCATGCTGACTATTGTGGCGGTGATTGTCATGACGCTGGTGCTGTATGCCGGATAGCCGAAAATCGCGACGCATCGCTGACCCGGGGTTACAACCGGAGCGGACTTCACTTGCCTGGTTTCGCACGTTGTTGGGCTATGGCGCGTTAATGGCGCTGGCGATTAAGCACAACTGGCACCAGGCGGGAGTGCTGTTCTGGATATCGGTAGTTGTGCTGGTGATAGTGGCGATTATCCTCTGGCGCTACACCCGCAGCCGTAATCTGATGGATGTGAGTCATAGCGATTTTTCTGAATCTCGCGCGGTGCGTGACAAATTTATGATCTCCCTCGCGGTGTTATCCCTCGCAATGCTGTTTGCTGTAACGCATGTTCGCCAACTTATCGTATTTATAGGGAATTTTGCATGACAGGATGTGAGAACATGGATGTTAGTGATGATGTTTTAAACGTGGTGATTGACCTTCAGAAGTGTTTACAACCGGTTGAAGTGTACCGTGGTTTGCAACAAGGAAATGTTCGCCTGGTACAATTTATTCCGCTGGTTAAGCACGATGGTTCAGGTCATCTGACAGACGAATCGGTTACGTCTGAGGCGTGGGGCCGATTTTTAATTACGATATTTGATATCTGGGTACGTGAAGATATTAATCAGATATCTATCCAGCTTTTCGATAAAACGCTTCGCCAGTGGTGTGGTCTGACGGCACAGATTGAACGACAGACCATGTCATCAATGAATACGCGTTGCCAGACATGCTCATTGTTTCAGTATTACCACGGTGATTGTCCTGCGTACTGCGAGGAAAATGGAAAGGGCGTGCTGTGTGCAGGCTATCAGGCTTTCTTCAGCCATACCGCACCGCATATGCGCGTGATGCGTGACCTGCTTAAGCAGCATCGCTCACCGATGGAGCTGATGGCGATGCTGCGTTAAGCTCAGCGGTATTTAACGTCCTTTGGCCAGATATTGCGCCATTTCATCTTCCGGGACCATTCCGCCGCCGGTCGCCCACACCAGATGGGTAGCGTTATTGAGCTGATCCGCGCTGAAGCCGTGCATGTGCTGATAGTCAGCAGAGGCGCAAACGTGTTGCGGACCGGCCATCCCTGCCAGCGCTGACGGTTCGAGGCGAATACCTTCTTCCTGCGCCAGCCAGCCCAGCATATCGTACATAGTCTGATCGTCCAGGGTGTACAGACCGTCGAGCAAACGTTCCATTGCCCGGCCAACAAAGCCAGACGCACGGCCGACAGCCAGCCCATCCGCCGCCGTCAGGTTGTCAATGCCAATGTCCTGCACGGAAATCGTATCGTGCAACCCGGTATAAATCCCCAGTAGCATGCACGGTGAATGGGTTGGTTCGGCGAAGAAGCAGTGCACGTTATCGCCAAACGCCAGCTTCAGGCCAAACGCCACGCCGCCAGGGCCACCGCCGACGCCGCATGGCAGGTAAACAAACAGTGGATGGTCTGCATCCACCACGCGCCCCTGCTGGGCAAACTGCGCCTTTAAGCGCTGTCCGGCCACCGCATAGCCTAAAAACAGCGTGCGCGAGTTTTCATCATCGATAAAGAAGCAGTTTGGATCGGACTCCGCCGCCTTACGGCCCTGTTCAACCGCCACGCCGTAATCTTCTTCATACTCCACGACCGTCACACCGTGGCTGCGCAGTTTGGCTTTTTTCCATGCGCGAGCGTCGGCAGACATATGCACCGTCACCTTAAAGCCGATACGGGCGCTCATAATGCCAATCGACATGCCGAGGTTACCGGTGGAGCCTACCGCGATGCTGTACTGGCTGAAGAACTGTTTGAACTCGGGCGAAAGGAGAACGCTGTAATCGTCTTGTGTGGTCAGCAGACCGGCTTCCAGCGCCAGTTTTTCCGCATGGGTCAGTACTTCATAAATGCCACCACGGGCTTTAATCGAACCAGAAATTGGCAGGTGACTGTCTTTCTTCAGCAGAATTTCGCCATTGATGCGCTGCCCATACTCTTTCTCCAGCCGCTTTTGCATGGCCGGAATCGCGGCCAGCTCAGATTCAATAATACCGCCGGTGGCCGCGGTTTCCGGGAATGCCTTTGCCAGGTACGGAGCAAAGCGCGTCAGACGGGCGTGGGCATCCTGAACATCGTGTTCAGTCAGGCCAACGTACGGTAAACCTTCCGCAAGAGAGGTGGTGCCAGGGTTAAACCAGGTCGTCTCCTTGAGAGCGACCAGGTCTTCCACTAAAGGATACTGGGCGATAAGTGTTTGAATATTTTCCATAGTCAGTCTCTTTGCGCTTAAATAATAAAGGAAAGCAGGAATGTGCAAACCAGTGCAATCACGGACGCGATAAATGTCGCGGTCGTATAGTATTTGAACGTCTCATTCAGGGTGGCGCCGCAGTACTGCTTCACCAGCCAGAAGAGGGAATCGGTCACGATCGTGCAGCCAATAGCGCCGGAACCGATGGCAATGGCGATGATCTCCGGGCTAACGTTAGGATAGAGCGGCAGCATCGGTGCCACGATAGCCGTCGCCCCCATCATCGCCACCGTGGCGGAGCCCACTGCGGCATGCAGGATTAACGCCACCAGCCACGCCAGCAGAATCGGGTGCATATGCATGTTCGAGAGGATCAGTGCAAGAGTATCCGCCAGCCCGCTGCTCTTGAGGATAGCGTTGAACGCGCCGCCTGCACCGATAATCAGCAAAATGTTAGCAATGGAGCCAAAACCGTTTTCAGTGTGAGTCAGCAACGTACCCATACCGATGTGCTGACGCAGGCCGAGGATGTAATAGGCCACGAAAACGGCAATAAACATCGCGGTGATCGGGTTACCAATAAACTCCAGCAGCGTATACACCGTGCTGCCTTTCGCCATGTTCAGCTCAGCGACGGTTTTTACCAGCATCAGGCCAATCGGCAGCAGAACGGTAAACAGCGTAGCACCCAGCGACGGTAGCGTACTTTCGTCACGCACTTTAAGGTCAGAAAACTCAGCCGGAACCGGTTTAAACGGCAGACGGTTACCCAGGAATTTCAGGTACAGAGGACCACCGATCAGCGAGGCCATCAAGCCGACCAGTAAGCCGTAGACAATCACCGTGCCAATGTCCGCGCCCAGCTTGTTCGCCACGAACAGGGCAGCCGGATGCGGCGGGACGACGCAGTGCACCGCCATCAGCGCCGTACACAGCGGGATCGCCAGCTTCAGCAGTGAGGTATTGGTCTTTTTGGCAATCGAAAAAGCCAGCGGAATCAACAGCACCACGCCGACTTCCACAAACAGCGTGATCCCGCAAATCAACCCAACCAGTACCATTATGACGTCGGCGGATAGCCAACGGCAGCGCTGGAGCGTCAGGCCAATGCGTTCAGCCGCGCCGGACACTTCCATCATTTTGCCCAGAATGGTCCCAAGGCCGATAACCGCGGCGAGGAAGCCCAGCGTACCGCCGATGCCACTCTCAATGGCATTGACCATATCCAGCGGCCCCATGCCCATCATTGTACCCACGAAGAAGCTGGCTAGCAGCAGCGCCAGAAACGGGTGGAATTTGAACTTCACGATGGTCAAAACGATTAACACGATGCTTATCAGCAGCGTGCTCACAACCCAGATTTGAGAGTGCATAACTCACCTTGCCCTGTGATTAATATAGGGTTATTGGACAAAAATAAGGCATGGTCTGACAAACGATATAAATCCCCCTTCACATGAGCCAGATTGCATCAAATGAGTGATTTATGTCTAATTGCGCTTTGCTTATGCGATATGGTTCACTTTGATTCACCTTTGAGCTGATTTTTGCAGCGAACTTTTTTACACTCCAGCGCATGAATCAGAAGGAAAGGAGGTGAGAATGGATCCCCTACGCGAAGTCAGAAACCGGCTGCTCAACGGCTGGCAGCTGTCAAAGCTGTATACTTTTGAAGTGGCGGCCCGGCATCAGTCGTTTGCGCTGGCAGCAGACGAGCTGTCATTGAGTCCCAGCGCCGTCAGCCATCGCATAAATCAGCTTGAAGATGAGCTTGGCATCCAATTATTTGTTCGTTCTCATCGCAAAGTGGAACTCACTCATGAGGGTAAGCGGGTATTTTGGGCGCTGAAATCGTCACTGGACACGCTCAACCAGGAGATTCTTGATATTAAGAATCAGGAGCTCTCGGGGACGCTCACCGTCTACTCACGGCCTTCTATCGCCCAGTGCTGGCTGGTTCCGGCGCTCGGCGACTTTACCCGTCGCTATCCGTCAATTTCGCTAACCATGTTGACCGGGAACGACAACGTCAATCTACAGCGTGCGGGTATCGATCTCGCCATCTATTTTGACGATGCACCCTCCGCGCAACTCACGCATCACTTCCTGATGGATGAAGAGATCCTGCCGGTGTGCAGCCCGGACTACGCCCGCCGCCATGACCTTACCGGTTCGCTGGTGAATTTGCCGCACTGTACGTTGCTGCACGACAGACAGGCGTGGAGTAACGATTCCGGGACCGATGAGTGGCACAGTTGGGCGCAGCATTTTGCGGCGAATTTGCCGACATCGTCGGGGATTGGTTTTGATCGTTCTGATTTAGCAGTGATTGCGGCAATGAACCATATCGGCGTGGCGATGGGCCGAAAACGGCTGGTGCAAAAACGCCTCGACAGCGGAGAATTGATTGCGCCTTTTGGCGATATGGCGCTGAAATGCCATCAACATTACTACATCACTACGCTGCCCGGCAGGCAGTGGCCGAAAATCGAGGCGTTTATTGGCTGGCTACAGGAGCAGGTTAAATAAGCGGGTCGCGAATATTTTTTACGCTTTCGCTCTACACGGAAAGTGAAAAAGCGTGCTAAATACGTGATATCACTCCTGATGATTTGCGTAAGGACGACCGTGTTAAAGCCGATTGTTTCCCTTTTACTGTTGGCCAGCGCCACCGTGTGTGCCGCGCAACCTGCGTTGACGGCGGCGCAGTATGTGCAGCAGCTTGGGGTTGGGATGGACGTAGATTGGGCGCGTACCGATCGGGGCATCCGTGAATTCGATCCGCTGGTGGTGAGGGATTATAAGGCGAAAGGGTTGACCCACGTGCGCATTCGCGTGGCGGGTGAGCCTACGGAGGCGCGGCTCATTCATCTGCGCAAGCTGGTGGAAGCCTGCGAGCAGTATGGCGTGATCCCGATAATCGCCTATCAGGCTGACGAGTATAAAAAAGACCCCAGTGCCAGTAACGAAAAAGAGGTGGTTAACTGGTGGGTGGCGGTGGCGCATTACTTTGGTCAAAGTTCGCCGTTGCTGGGTTTCGACCTGATATATGAACCCTCTGGTAAGCTCAACCATAATCAGGCGTCGCTCAATAGGGTGTATGACAAAACCATCCGTACCATCCATGCCATCGATCCACAGCGAATGATATTTATCGCGCCGAAACTGCATGCCGCTCCGGAAGATTTGCCCAACCTAAAGTTGCCGCCGCAAAGTCAGAATACCGTGTTGGCTCAATGGCATATCTTCCCGTGGGGGCCGCTGAAAAATAACGGTAAATACCCGTGGACCTCAGGGACAGCGGCAGAAAAGGCCGCCATTCGCGCCCGTATCAATACCGCCATTCACTGGCAGCAGAAAACCGGTCATGTTAGTTGGGTAGGAGGCTGGTCGCCGGGAGAAACCATCAGGAACGCGCCTTCTGCCTCGCAAATGGCGTTTGCCCGCTTTATGGCTTGCGAGCTGAAGAAAGCGAAAATTCCCTATGCTATCAATGCGGATACGCAGTTCTATGATGGTGAGGAAGGGGCATGGCGTCCGGCGCTGGAGCCGTTGTTGAATACCATGATTGCCCCTGAGTGTGAAAAGCCCGGCGAGAAGCCGGGCCATCATACGCTTAAACCGCCTGTCCCTGATGCGACACGCGTGACGCCAGCGGAAGCCAGCAAACAAAAATCAACATCCCCATAAGGGTCATCAGCAGGCCCAGACTGGCTTGCCCGGTCTGCGGCAGCATGGCGGAGAACCACGCCAGCACGCCGGAACCAATGTTTTGTAATCCACCAACCAGCGCACCAGCAGTACCGGCCAGGAACGGAAAAGGCTCCATTGCTCCGCTGGTTGCCAGCGGAAACAGCATCCCGGCGCCGAAGAAAAACAGTGCGGCGGGAACCAGCAGCGTCCAGACGTTCATCACGTCGAACAGACCAGGGATCCACATCATCAAACCGGCGACCAGACAGCAGATAACCGACTGCCACATTAGCGTCGAGAAACGCTTATTCGGGCGACCGGCGAACCAGGCACCAAAAAACGCCGCCGGAATGGGTAGAATAAACAGGATACTGACCACCATGCTGCTTAAGCCGAGACGCGCGCCTAACAACACACCGGAACAGGCTTCGAAGACCGCAACGCCCGCCAGGCCGCCGATCAGCATCAGCACGTAACAGGTGAAAGAGCTGTTGCCAAACAGCGTTTTGTAGCTGGCGATAAGCCGTGGACGCGGAGCACCTGCGGGGCGCGTTTCCGGCATCCAGCGCGCCATGCTAAACGTGACGCCTGCGCACAGCACCAGCAGGAAGATGTAACAGGCACGCCAGTTCCACAGGGTATCCAGCATACCGCCAATCAATGGTGCCAGCAGTGGGCTGACAAGAATCCCCATGTTTAACAGGCTATTAGCGTGGCGTAACTGCGTGCCTTCGTACAGGTCGCGCGGTAACGTTCGCGCCATCACACCGCCGACGCCCGTTCCCATCCCCTGTATTGCGCTGGCGATAATCAATACCGTCAGGCTGTGGGTGGTTATGGCGACCAGCGTAGCCAGCATAAAAATGGACATCCCGGCGAGGATCACCGGGCGGCGGCCAACGCGATCGGAAAGTGGGCCGTAAATCAGTTGTGACAGACCGTAGGTCAACAGATAGGCGGCCATCACGCTTTGCACCGCCCCTTCGCGAACGTTCAGTTCACGCGCCATATCAGCAATCGCGGGGATATAAATGGTTTGCGCCATCTGACCTACCGCCACCAGTAATACCAACATCAACAACAAATTGACGCTTCTATGCCTTTTCATTTCGCTGATTACTTTTAAAAAAGTGAAAAAATAAGAATAAGGTGCTGCACTTTCCCGTAAATGCGCGTGGAATCTACCACAACAGAAAAAGAAGGCCAGATAGTGGGCTGGAATGTTTAAACGATGAACGGCAGGAAATGTAAACAAAAAGCGGCAACAAATGTTGCCGGATTGCATCGGGTTTACAGAGGTCATGATAAGCGTAGCAAAACTGCGCCTATGGCAATGCCTCCAGCCGCAACAAGACGTATTCCGGCAACCTTCTCTTTCAGTAGCAGCCACGCGAGCAGCGCGCCAAACAGGATGGAAGTTTCACGCAGCGCAGCGACTACCGCCAACGGAGCCTGAGTCATGGCCCACAGCGCCAGACCGTAAGAACCCATTGTGCCAATTCCGCCAAGAATACCTTTCTTCCACTGCTGTACCAGATAGCGTGACGCTTCCCGGCGTCGGGCAATCATCGCCCAGCCCAGCAGGCAGGAGCCGTTCAGAAAGAAGGTCCACAGCGTATAACCCAGCGCGGTTTCTGATAAACGTACGCCGGTGCCATCAACCAGCGTATATCCGGCGATAAAGCAGGCGTTAATGAGCGCCAGCACGATCCCGCGTTGCGAGCTGCTGCGTCCGTTAAACGCCATGCCGAGGATCGCCAGACAGATCGTGGCAATCCCCACCCAGGCTAGAACAGAGAGGCTATCGCCAAGAAACAGGACGCTGATAATTGCGACCAGCAGCGGCGCTGTGCCGCGCATTAACGGATAGGTCTGGCTCATATCCGAAACCTGATAGGTTTTGGCGACCAGGACGGTATATACAATTTGCAACACAGTTGAGACGGCTAAAAACGGCAGGCTGGCGGCGGAAGGTTGCGGCGCAAAGGGTAAGCAAATCAATGCCATAATTGCAGCAGAACCGCTGACACCGATCGCTGAGTACAGTTTATCGTTTCCAGCTTTAACAATGGCATTCCAGCTGGCATGCAACAGCGCGGCGAACAGCAAAATGCAGAAAACAGAAAGCGTCATGGTGGAATTCTTCCCTGAGAATGTCATAAAAACGTAACATATTGGCGCGACACAAGCACCAGGGAGAAGGTGAAAGGGGAGCGGAGTGTTACCCGCCCCCCTTAGGTGCGACTTGAATCTGAATTACTTAACGTATTTCAGAACGGCATCAAGTAGTTGCAGTGCTGCAACAATGAGTTTGAGGATAAGAATAGCGATATCCACGAGGCTCATACGCTCTCCTTTTGGTACAAGGAGCACGGTGCTGACGTACCTCGCCGCTGCCTGTTGCCAGCACCTTTGTTGACATAACACAGTGTGCTCACACGGGGGTTAAGGCGCTGACGGCACCACCCGTTTCAGCCAGGACTTTGATGCGCCAGTTTACGATGCGGCCCCCGCATAACACCTTGCGTACCGAGACATTATAGATAAATACTGTATAAATTAACAGTATTTTATGGATGTTACGCTATTCATGTTCCATACTCAAAACCATCAAAATTCGTGCCGAAATTGCGTGTTCTTCGCAGAACGCGTATACTTTTTTCGTTGACATAACACAGTGTGTTCGGCGGCTACCAACCGCACAGCACTGAAAAAAACCTCGCTCCGGCGGGGTTTTTTGTTTTTCAGCAATGCACAACGAAATGTGATCATTGACGCATTTTTATGCAGATGAAAATTTTTCCATTGTCACGCTGAAAAACCTGTGTTTGTATAAATCCAGTTAATCAACAAACAGACAGGTCCCTAATGAACCCTTCCATGCTGACTGCGACCCTACTAAAAACTGCGCCATCTCGCGCAGCGGTCGTCGTGCGTGTGGTGGTGGTCGTCGGCAATGCGCCGTAGGGTCCGAATCAACACACGATTCCAAAACCCCGCCGGCGCAAACCGGGCGGGGTTTTTCGTTTCAGAGACCTGCCCGGAGCAAAGGCCCAGAATAAAAGGACTGGAGCATGGCAAGTTCGGGCATAACATCCAAGCGTACGCGTTTTACGGGCGCAGAATTCATCGTTCATTTCCTGGAACGCCAGGGTATTCAGGTTGTTACCGGTATTCCCGGCGGATCGATTCTTCCCGTCTATGACGCCTTAAGTCAAAGCACGCAAATCCGTCATATCCTGGCGCGCCACGAGCAAGGAGCAGGGTTTATCGCGCAGGGAATGGCGAGAACTGATGGCAAACCCGCCGTCTGTATGGCCTGCAGCGGACCGGGTGCAACCAATCTGGTGACCGCCATTGCCGATGCGCGTCTGGATTCCATCCCGCTGGTGTGTATCACCGGGCAGGTTCCGGCTTCAATGATCGGCACCGACGCCTTCCAGGAAGTCGACACCTACGGCATCTCTATCCCCATCACTAAGCACAACTATCTGGTCCGCCATATCAGTGAATTACCGCAGGTCATGAGCGATGCGTTCCGCATTGCGCAGTCTGGACGTCCAGGCCCGGTGTGGATAGACATTCCTAAGGATATTCAAACCGCCGTTTTTGACATTGAAGAGATGCCGGAGCCTGCACAGAAAATGGAGGCACCAGCGTTCAGCCAGGACAGCATTCGCGATGCCGCAGCCATGATTAACGCCGCACAGCGTCCGGTGCTGTACCTCGGCGGCGGCGTGATTAACGCACCTGAGCGCGTGCGCGAACTGGCAGAAAAAGCGACGCTGCCCACCACCATGACCTTAATGGCGCTCGGTATGCTGCCGAAAGCGCATCCGCTGTCGTTAGGCATGCTGGGCATGCACGGCGCTCGCAGCACTAACTTTATTCTGCAAGAAGCGGATTTATTGATTGTTCTGGGCGCACGTTTTGATGACCGGGCGATTGGTAAAACCGAGCAGTTCTGCCCGAACGCCAAAATCATTCACGTGGATATCGACCGCGCGGAGCTGGGTAAAATCAAACAACCGCACGTGGCGATTCAGGCGGATGTCGATGAGGTGCTGGCGCAATTGATCCCATTAATTGACGCGCAGCCGCGAGAGTCGTGGCATCAGACGGTGGCCGATTTACAACGTGAATTCCCTTGCACTATTCCGCAGGAAAGCGACCCGCTCAGCCATTATGGATTGATCAACGCCGTGGCTGCCTGCGTAGACGACAGCGCCATTATCACCACCGACGTAGGCCAGCATCAGATGTGGGCGGCACAGGCTTATCCGCTGAACCGTCCGCGTCAGTGGCTGACCTCCGGCGGTCTGGGGACCATGGGCTTTGGCCTGCCAGCGGCAATTGGTGCAGCGCTGGCCAATCCAGACAAAAAAGTGCTGTGCTTCTCCGGCGACGGCAGCCTGATGATGAATATTCAGGAAATGGCGACAGCCAGCGAAAATCAGCTGGATATTAAAATCATCCTGATGAATAACGAAGCGTTGGGTCTTGTATATCAGCAGCAGAGTTTGTTCTATAAGCAGGGTGTTTTTGCCGCGACCTATCCGGGGATGATTAACTTTATGCAGATAGCCGCCGGGTTTGGTCTCGAAACCTGCGATCTGAATAACGAAGCGGACCCACAGGCAGCGTTGCAGGAGATTATTAATCGCCCTGGACCTGCGCTGATCCACGTGCGCATCGATGCCGAACAGAAAGTGTACCCGATGGTGCCGCCGGGTGCGGCAAACACAGAAATGGTGGGGGAATAAGCCATGCAACAGCAGACTCATGACAACGTAATCCTGGAACTCACCGTACGCAACCATCCGGGCGTAATGACTCACGTTTGCGGGCTGTTCGCCCGCCGCGCGTTCAACGTAGAAGGCATTCTCTGTCTACCGATTCAGGACAGCGATAAGAGCCGCATCTGGCTACTGGTCAACGACGATCAACGTCTTGAGCAGATGATAAGCCAGATCGACAAGCTGGAAGATGTGGTGAAAGTGGCCCGCAACCAGTCCGATCCGTCGATGTTTAACAAAATCACCGTGTTCTTTGAGTAAGTTAGTCGCCGTCTGAATCCGGGGTGATCACTTTGACAGAGCTGTTCCGGCAGTGGGTTGCGTAATCTGCCGGTAACGGACGGTCGCTTATCAGTACGTCAAAGGTGGAGAGTGGACCAATGCTGGCGGGGGCGACCTCATCGAACAGGGCGTGGCGCGTCAGCAGAATTTTGCGTAATCCGCGTTCCATCGCTTTGCGTTTTGTGGCCAGATCGTCCGGATTGAACCAGCTAACGCCGAAATGCTCATGGACTCCGCTGGCGGAGATAAAGACTTTCCGTGGGTTGAGTGCATCCAGCGGGGAGGGATTGCTGGTGTCGTAAAAGGCGTCACTTTTCGCCCGGTAGGTCCCCCCGCAAAGAATCGCTGTGGCGTTGGGCTTTTCATTTAGCGCTACGAACACCCGGTGCGAGTAGCAAATCCCGGTAAAGGAAATATCGTCCGGGATCATGCTGACCACCAACGGCATTTCCGCACCATTATCAAAAAAGACCAGATCATTTTCACTTACCAGTCCCGCAGCCAGAATGGCAACCGGTAAATCGTCGCGGTGATACTGTTTTTGCGCGGGGAGTGGCGCGTTAACGATGGCGGCAGGTTTGTTCACCATCACAATGTAACCACCGAGCAGCGTGAGCGGTAACGGCTCGTCATCCTGACTGAGATCCCGACGAATAGTCATCACGGAAACTTCCAGCATTCGTGCCGCCTCTTTCAGATGGATTCGGTCGGTCTTCTTCAACAATTCCATCAGACGTCGAATACGTTCTTTTTGCTTAGTTTCCATGTGCTTCTCCACGAATCATGTTCCCATGTTCCTTCAGTAACATTTTTGTGTTTCTGAGAACATGGCATTGCCGCATTACTATACGTCTGACTATTCGGAAATAAAAGCGTGTTTTTTCACGTTTTATTGATTATATCCAGTTAACTTTCAGTCAATTGTAAGCAACTTCATCATTTGTAGTGTGATGTGGATGCAACATTTAGCGCAATAAATAAACAACAAAATGATCTTCCAATCGCGATCCTAGTCACAAATGATACGAAAGTAACATGATAATGTTATTTTAATATCATTGTTGTGTGATTGTTTCTGAGAGGTAGTAAAATGGATATCGCGGTTATTGGCTCCAACATGGTGGATCTCATCACCTACATCAACCAGATGCCCAAAGAAGGGGAAACGCTGGAAGCACCGGCGTTCAAAATTGGCTGCGGGGGCAAAGGCGCAAATCAGGCCGTTGCGGCCGCTAAGCTCAATTCTAAAGTGCTGATGCTGACAAAAGTCGGTGATGATATTTTTGCGGATAACACTATTCGCAATCTTGAATCCTGGGGAATTAATACCACCTATGTCGAAAAGGTACCCTGCACCAGCAGCGGTGTCGCACCGATCTTTGTTAATGCGAACTCCAGCAACAGTATTCTGATTATTAAAGGAGCGAACAAATTTCTCTCCCCGGAAGATATCAATCGTGCGGCGGAAGATCTGAAAAAATGTCAGCTTATTGTCCTGCAACTGGAAGTGCAGCTGGAAACCGTTTATCACGCGATTGAATTTGGCAAAAAACACGGTATTGAAGTGTTACTAAATCCCGCCCCTGCATTACGGGAATTAGATATGTCTTATGCCTGTAAATGTGATTTTTTTGTGCCGAATGAAACCGAGTTGGAAATATTAACCGGTATGCCAGTGGATACTTATGACCATATTCGCGCAGCGGCACGTTCTCTGGTTGATAAAGGTCTGAACAATATTATCGTCACCATGGGTGAGAAAGGTGCGCTGTGGATGACGCGTGACCAGGAAGTCCATGTTCCAGCGTTTAAAGTGAACGCTGTCGATACCAGTGGCGCAGGCGACGCTTTCATCGGTTGTTTTGCTCACTATTACGTTCAAAGCGGTGATGTGGAAGCCGCCATGAAAAAAGCCGCTCTCTTCGCTGCTTTCAGCGTTACCGGGAAAGGCACTCAATCATCTTATCCAAGCATCGAACAATTTAATGAGTTTCTTACCTTAAACGAATAATACTCCTGCACTGTAAAAGGTAGCACTATGAACGATAAAAACATCATTCAGATGCCTGACGGCTATTTGAATAAGACCCCTCTGTTCCAGTTTATTTTGTTATCCTGTTTATTCCCGTTATGGGGATGCGCAGCCGCATTAAATGATATTCTGATTACGCAATTCAAAAGCGTATTTTCACTCAGCAACTTTGCCTCGGCATTAGTTCAGAGTGCCTTTTATGGCGGTTATTTTTTAATTGCGATTCCAGCATCTCTGGTGATTAAAAAGACCAGTTATAAAGTCGCCATCTTAATGGGGCTGACCCTTTATATCGTTGGGTGTACGCTCTTCTTCCCGGCATCGCACATGGCCACCTACACCATGTTCCTTGCGGCGATTTTCGCGATTGCGATTGGTCTGAGCTTCCTGGAAACAGCAGCCAACACCTACAGCTCAATGATCGGCCCAAAAGCGTATGCCACTTTACGCCTGAACATCAGTCAGACTTTTTATCCTATTGGTGCGGCTGCTGGCATTCTGCTAGGTAAATATCTGGTCTTCTCTGAGGGCGAAAGCCTGGAAAAACAGATGGCCGGGATGAACGCTGAGCAGATCCATAACTTTAAAGTGTTGATGCTGGAAAATACCCTTGAGCCATACAAGTACATGATTATGGTACTGGTTGTTGTGATGGTGTTATTCCTCCTGACTCGCTTCCCTACATGTAAAGTCGCGCAAACCACGAGTCATAAACGCCCGTCAGCGATGGATACACTGCGTTATCTGGCCAGCAATGCCCGTTTCCGTCGTGGAATTGTGGCGCAATTTCTTTATGTGGGGATGCAGGTCGCGGTGTGGTCATTCACCATCCGTCTGGCACTGGAATTAGGTGATATCAACGAGCGCGACGCCTCAACCTTCATGGTCTATAGCTTCGCCTGCTTCTTTATCGGCAAGTTTATCGCCAACATTTTGATGACGCGCTTCAATCCGGAAAAAGTGCTGATTCTCTATTCCATTATTGGTGCGCTGTTCCTCGTCTATGTTGCACTGGCGCCAAGCTTCAGCGCTGTGTATGTCGCAGTGCTGGTGAGTGTCCTGTTTGGACCCTGCTGGGCGACAATCTATGCGGGTACGCTTGATACCGTGGATAACGAGCATACCGAAATGGCAGGTGCCGTCATTGTCATGGCGATTGTCGGTGCGGCGGTGGTTCCGGCGATTCAGGGCTATGTGGCCGATATGTTCCATTCATTGCAACTTTCGTTCCTGGTCTCCATGCTGTGCTTCGTGTACGTCGGTATCTACTTCTGGCGTGAAAGCAAAGTGCGCAACAACCTGGCTGAAGCGACAGTTTCCTGAGGAGAGTGAGCATGACAACACGTATAACGCTGTGGCGGGAACTCTTTGCAGAGCATCCGCGAATCTTACTGAAGAATAGCGACTTCACGGTTACCGCATTTCGTTACGCCAGTGGAGTGGAAGGGCTGAAGGTAGAAAACAGTCGTGGACATCTGGTTATTCTGCCCTGGATGGGGCAGATGATCTGGGATGCTCAGTTTGATGGCCATGACCTGACCATGCGTAACATGTTCAGTCAGCCGAAACCGGCGGCGGAAGTGGTGGCGACCTACGGCTGTTTTGCCTTCCACTCAGGTCTGTTGGCAAATGGCTGCCCATCACCAGAGGATTCACATCCTTTGCACGGTGAAATGGCTTGTGCCGCGATGGATGAAGCCTGGCTGGAGCTGGAGGGTGAGAATTTGCGCGTGGGCGGACGCTATGAGTATGTGATGGGGTTCGGTCATCATTATCAGGCACATCCTGCGGTGGTAATGCACAAAGCGAGCGCGCTGTTTGATATTCAGATGGCGGTTACCAACCTTGCCTCAGTGGCAATGCCGTTGCAGTACATGTGCCATATGAACTATGCCTACGTACCGGAAGCCACCTTCAGCCAGAATATTCCGGATGAGGCCATGAAGCTGCGTGAGTCGATACCCGCGCATGTTAAACCGACTGAGCAGTGGCTGGCGTTTAATCAGCGGATTGTACAGGGCGAGGCTTCTCTGGCGCGGCTCAATGAACCCCATTTTTACGATCCGGAAATTGTCTTCTTTGCTGACCAATTGGACAGGTACACCGATAAGCCAGAATTTAGCATGATCGCGCCTGATGGCACCACATTCGTTACGCGTTTCTCCAGCACGGAGCTGAATTATGTGACGCGTTGGATCCTCTACAACGGCGATCAGCAGGTTGCGGCATTCGCCTTGCCTGCAACCTGTCGACCTGAAGGATTCCTGGCAGCACAACGCAATGGCACCTTGATTGAAATAGAACCGCAGCACACCCGGACATTTACAGTCACAACTGGCATAGCCTGATCGCTCAAGGCTTGAACACCAAAGCACTTATCGTTAAGGTAAGCGCTTTTGCTGGGTGGCGGCATTAATGCCTTATCCGGCCTACAACGGCACCCGCCCGTAGGCCTGATAAGCGTAGCGCCATCAGGCATGCCTTAGCGCCAGGATGAACCCATGATTACCGTTGCCCTTATTGACGACCACCTCATCGTCCGCTCCGGCTTTGCCCAACTGCTGGGGCTGGAACCTGATTTGCAGGTGGTCGCTGAGTTTGGCTCAGGCAGTGAGGCGCTGGCGGGATTACCGGGACGCGGCGTGCAGGTGTGTATCTGCGACATCTCTATGCCTGATATCTCCGGTCTTGAACTGTTAGGCCAGTTGCCAAAAGGAATGGCGATTATCATGCTCTCTGTCCACGACAGCCCGGCACTGGTGGAGCAGGCGCTCAACGCGGGCGCGCGTGGTTTCCTTTCTAAACGTTGTAGCCCGGATGAGCTGATCGCGGCGGTGCATACCGTAGCGACCGGCGGCTGTTACCTGACGCCGGACATCGCCGTCAAACTGGCGGCCGGTCGTCAGGATCCGCTCACCAAACGCGAACGTCAGGTGGCGGAAAAACTGGCGCAAGGTATGGCGGTCAAAGAGATTGCCGCTGAACTGGGTCTGTCGCCGAAAACGGTGCACGTGCATCGCGCCAACCTGATGGAAAAGCTGGGGGTCAGCAACGACGTCGAACTGGCCCGCCGGATGTTTGACGGCTGGCAATGAACACGCTCTGTTCCCGGTTAATCACCGTTGTTGCCTGCTTCTTTATCTTCTCTGCCGCGTGGTTTTGCCTGTGGAGCATCAGCCTGCATCTGGTTGAGCGCCCGGAGCTGGCGGTACTGCTGTTTCCGTTTGGTCTGCGTCTGGGGTTGATGCTGCAATGTCCGCGCGGCTACTGGCCGGTGCTGCTGGGCGCGGAATGGCTGCTTCTTTTCTGGCTGGCGCAGGAAGTGGCGCTGGCCCATTTACCACTTTTGATGATCGGCAGCTTCCTCACGTTACTCCCGGTGATGTTGATTTCGCGATACCGCCATCAGCGCGACTGGCGCACGCTGCTGTTGCAGGGCGCGGCGCTTACGGCGGCGGCGTTGCTGCAATCGCTGCCCTGGCTTGGGCAAGGCGAAGAGGCGTGGAACGCGCTGCTGCTGACGCTCACCGGCGGATTAACGCTGGCGCCGATCTGCCTGGTGTTCTGGCACTATCTGACCAGCACGACCTGGCTGCCGCTGGGCCCGGCGGTGGTGTCGCAGCCGGTGAACTGGCGCGGGCGGCATCTGGTCTGGTACCTGCTGCTGTTTAGCGTCAGCCTGTGGCTACAGCTCGGGTTACCCGCCGAGCTTTCGCGCTTCACGCCGTTTTGCCTCGCGTTGCCGATCATTGCGCTGGCCTGGCACTACGGCTGGCAGGGGGCACTGATTGCGACGCTGATGAACGCCATCGCGCTGATTGCCAGCCAGACCTGGCACGATCATCCCGTCGATCTGTTGCTCTCGCTGCTGGTGCAAAGCCTGACCGGGCTGCTGCTCGGCGCGGGTATTCAGCGTCTGCGCGAACTTAACCAGTCGCTGCAAAATGAATTAGCACGCAACCATCGTCTGGCGGAACGCCTGCTGGAGACCGAGGAGAGCGTGCGCCGTGATGTGGCGCGCGAACTGCACGATGATATCGGCCAGACCATCACCGCCATTCGCACTCAGGCGGGCATTGTCCAGCGGCTGGCGCCGGAAAACGCAGGGGTGAAGCGCAGCGGGGCGCACATCGAACAACTTTCTCTCGGCGTGTACGATTCGGTGCGTCGCTTGTTAGGCCGCCTGCGACCACGTCAACTGGACGATCTCACGCTGGAGCAGGCCATCCGCTCACTGATGCGCGAAATGGAGCTGGAAAGCCGTGGCATCGTCAGCCATCTCGACTGGCGAATTGATGAATCTGCACTTAGCGAAAGCCAGCGGGTGACGCTGTTTCGCGTCTGTCAGGAAGGGCTGAACAACATCGTTAAGCACGCCAACGCCAGCGCGGTGACGCTTCAGGGCTGGCAACATGATGAACGGCTAATGCTGGTGATTGAGGACGACGGCAGCGGCCTGCCGCCGGGGTCGAATCAACAGGGATTTGGCCTTACGGGGATGCGTGAACGGATTAGCGCCCTCGGTGGGTCGCTCTCGATTTCCTGTACGCACGGCACGCGGGTCAACGTGTCGTTACCCCAGCGATATGTGTAAGGCGCGGTCATGTTTTCGTTTTTAAAAGCTCCGGCCAGTGCGCCGCTCATTACTGATAAGCGCGAAGTGGATGCCCGCTACCGCTACTGGCGGCGGCATATCCTGACCACCATCTGGCTCGGCTACGCGCTGTTCTATTTCACACGCAAAAGCTTCAACGCTGCGGTGCCGGATATTCTGACCAGCGGTGTACTGACCCGCAGCGACATTGGGCTGCTGGCGACGCTGTTTTACATTACCTACGGCCTGTCGAAGTTTGTTTCCGGTATCGTCAGCGACCGATCCAACGCTCGCTATTTTATGGGCATCGGACTGATTGCCACCGGCGTGGTAAACATTCTGTTTGGATTTTCCACCTCGCTATGGGCCTTTGCGGTGCTGTGGGCGCTGAACGCCTTTTTCCAGGGCTGGGGATCGCCGGTCTGCGCGCGTTTATTGACCGCGTGGTATTCGCGTACCGAGCGCGGCGGCTGGTGGGCGCTATGGAACACCGCGCACAACGTCGGCGGGGCGCTGATCCCTATCGTGATGGCGGCAACAGCGCTGCACTACGGCTGGCGCGCCGGGATGATGATCGCTGGGCTGCTGGCGATTGTGGTGGGGATTTTTCTCTGCTGGCGGCTGCGAGACAGGCCGCAGGCGATTGGTCTGCCGCCGATTGGCGACTGGCGGCATGACGAACTGGAAATTGCCCAACAGCAGGAAGGTGCTGGGCTGAGCCGCAAAGAGATCCTCACCCGTTATGTGCTACTGAATCCTTATATCTGGCTGCTGTCACTGTGTTATGTGCTGGTGTACGTGGTCCGTGCCGCGATTAACGACTGGGGCAATCTGTACATGTCGGAGACGCTCGGCGTGGATCTGGTGACCGCCAATACCGCCGTGACAATGTTTGAGCTGGGCGGATTTGTTGGCGCGCTGGTGGCGGGTTGGGGTTCGGACAAGCTGTTTAACGGCAACCGCGGTCCAATGAACCTGATTTTCGCCGCCGGAATTTTGCTCTCCGTTGGCTCGCTGTGGCTGATGCCGTTCGCCAGCTATGTGATGCAGGCCGCGTGCTTCTTCACCACCGGATTCTTCGTCTTCGGCCCGCAGATGCTGATCGGCATGGCGGCGGCGGAGTGTTCGCACAAAGAGGCGGCGGGCGCGGCAACCGGATTTGTCGGGCTGTTTGCTTATCTGGGGGCATCGCTCTCCGGCTGGCCGCTGGCGAAGGTGATGGAGGTCTGGCACTGGACCGGATTCTTTGTGGTGATCGCTATTGCGGCGGGAATTTCCGCGCTGCTGCTGCTGCCGTTTTTAAACGCCCAGGCTCCGCGCGAACTCAACGAAGCGTGATGTACCTCACCTTTTTGCCCCGAGTGAAGCAAAACTAAGAAATTTTCCCGGTTTCACCTGGACGCTGTCTCAGGCGCGTCTTCCGGCTGATTTTTACAATGCCTGCCATTCGCAGGTATAAAAATTAGCTCGGGAGTGTCAAATGCTGGCCTTTCTAAACCAGGTGCGCAAGCCGACCCTGGATCTGCCGCTCGATGTGCGGCGCAAAATGTGGTTCAAACCATTCATGCAGTCCTATCTGGTGGTCTTTATCGGCTACCTGACCATGTACCTGATCCGCAAAAACTTCAACATCGCGCAGAACGACATGATCTCCACCTACGGGCTGAGCATGACGCAGCTGGGGATGATTGGCCTGGGCTTCTCCATCACCTACGGCGTGGGTAAAACTCTGGTTTCCTACTACGCGGATGGCAAAAACACCAAGCAGTTCCTGCCGTTTATGCTGATCCTCTCCGCCATCTGTATGCTTGGCTTCAGCGCCAGCATGGGCGCGGGTTCAACCAGCCTGTTTTTGATGATCGCTTTCTACGCTCTGAGCGGTTTCTTCCAGAGTACTGGCGGCTCATGTAGCTATTCCACCATTACTAAATGGACGCCGCGTCGCAAGCGGGGTTCTTACCTCGGTATGTGGAATATCTCCCACAACCTCGGCGGTGCGGGTGCAGCGGGCGTGGCGCTGTTTGGCGCTAACTATCTGTTCGACGGTCACGTCATCGGTATGTTTATCTTCCCGTCGATTATTGCTCTGATTGTTGGCTTTATCGGCCTGCGCTACGGCAGCGACTCCCCGGAATCTTATGGCCTCGGTAAAGCCGAAGAGCTGTTCGGTGAGGAGATCAGCGAAGAAGACAAAGAAACCGAAGAAAACGAGATGACCAAATGGCAGATCTTTGTTGAGTACGTGCTGAAAAACAAAGTGATCTGGCTGTTATGTTTCTCGAACATCTTCCTGTACGTAGTGCGTATCGGTATCGACCAGTGGTCCACAGTCTACGCCTTCCAGGAGCTGAAGCTCTCCAAAGAAGTGGCGATTCAGGGCTTTACCCTGTTTGAAGTGGGCGCCCTGGTTGGCACGCTGATGTGGGGTTGGCTCTCCGACCTGGCAAACGGTCGTCGTGCGCTGGTGGCCTGTGTAGCGCTGGCGTTGATTATCGCCACCCTGGGCATTTATCAGCACGCCAGCAACCAGTACGTTTATCTGGCTTCGCTGTTTGCGCTGGGCTTCCTGGTGTTTGGTCCACAGCTGTTAATCGGCGTTGCGGCAGTCGGATTTGTGCCGAAAAAAGCGATCGGCGCAGCCGATGGGATTAAAGGCACTTTCGCTTATCTGATTGGTGACAGCTTCGCCAAGCTCGGTCTGGGGATGATTGCCGACGGCACGCCGATTTTCGGGCTGACCGGCTGGGCGGGCACTTTCGCCGCGCTGGATGCTGCCGCCATCGGTTGTATCTGTCTGATGGCCATCGTGGCCGTGTTTGAAGAACGTAAAATTCGCCGCGAGAAAAAGATTCAACAATTGAAAGTAGCTTAAGTTAAGTGTGCATTGGTAACTTTTGCCCGCCTTAATGGCGGGCTTTTTTATGCTCTCAACTGGCTGGTTTCATGTACCAGATTGCGCAGCCACTGATGAGCGGCATCGCGGTGCGTGCGTTCATGCCAGGCCATGCTTTTTGTAAAACCGGTTATGGGCAGCGGGGGCGGTAAAACGTGCATACGGGGGTCGTCATACGCCAGACGGGCAGGAACAACGGCAATCATATCGCTGATAGCGAGGATGTCCGGCAATACCAGGAAGCTGCTAACCGACAAACCAATCTGCCGTTGGCGTCCGACGCTTGCCAGTGCCTCATCGGTGACGCCCCAGAAACTTTCACCCTCATAAGAAACCAGCACATGCTCCAGCGCGCAGAAGCGATCGAGCGTCAGCGGTTGCCCCGCATCAGGATGCGCATGACGCATGAGACAAACGTACTCTTCATCATATAACGCCCGGCTATGCAGGTTGTCGGGCGTGGAATCCGGCGTCAGCAACGCCAGGTCGATTTTCCCCTGCTCAAACTGTGTGGTGAGCAGCACTGGCTCAACCGGGATCACTCGTACACGAATGCCCGGTGCGCGCACGCGAAGCGCGGCAATAAATGGCACGATAACCGCTTTGAGCGCGTAATCCGTAGCGGCGACGGTAAAGGTGAGCGCTGCGGTGAGCGGGTCAAATCGTGTCGGTTTAAGCAGGATATCAATGTCGCTGAGGATCTGTTTGACCGGGGCGGCCAACTGTTGGGCACGCAGCGTCGGAACAATGCCATGCGGTGTGCGACTAAACAGCGGATCGTCAAAATAGTCGCGCAGGCGGTTGAGCATACCGCTTACCGCAGGCTGGGTGAGCGACAGCCGCTGCGCCGCCCGGGTTACGCTGCGTTCATCCAGCAGGGCATCCAGCGTTTTTAACAGATTGAGATCGAGCGTTCTGATATCAGATTTCATGATGTCTGCCTGCGAGTTCGATAAGTCACATTATGACACGTTCAGTCGTCGACAGAGGTGAATTTGCCGCTATGATGGGCGTCCTGTCTGGTAATGGATGTGCGCATGATTTGGATAATGCTGGCCACGCTGGTGGTTGTTTTTGTGGTGGGATTTCGGGTGCTAACGTTCGGGTCGCGGCGGGCAATTCGCCGTCTGAGCGAGCGGCTGAACATTGATGTCGTGCCGGTAGAATCGATGATCGATCAGATGGGAAAAGTACAGGGTGAGGCTTTTTTACAGTACCTCCATCGTCCTGATGAATCGCATCTACAAAATGCTGCCCAGGTGCTGTTGATCTGGCAAATCGTTATTGTCGACGGCAGTGAGCAGAACTTGTTGCAATGGCACCGCTGGCTGCAAAAAGCCCGGCTGGCTGCACCGATTACCGACGCGCAGGTGCGTCTGGCGCTCGGTTTTCTGCGCGAGATGGAGCCGGATATGCAGGAGCTTAATGCGTTCCAGATGCGCTATAACGCCTTTTTCCAGCCCGAGGATGGCGTGCACTGGCTGCACTGATATCAAAATTTATGATGACGACTATTTTGAATCGTCATTATCTTTATATCTTACGCGAAAGCATGATGTACCTCGTTAACTCACACGACGAGGTACATCATGAATCAAGCGACTCAACAACGTGCAATTATCTGGCCTGCAGCGTATCTGCCGGGGACGACTGATAACTTTGCCTCAAATGAAATTATCGTTGCCGGACTGAGCGCCCGTGCCGTCTGGGCACAGCTTAATGACACAACGCGCTGGCCGACGTATTACAGCAACGTGGCGGATATCCGTTTTCACGACGGTTCCGGTCCATTGTTAAGCATGGATGCCCGTTTTCGTTTTACGACTTTTGGTTTCCCCATCGAAGCGCAAATCACCGAGTATGTGCCGCCGGTTGACGGTCAGGCCGCGCGTGTTGCCTGGCATGGCTGGGCGGAAGGCGACGCCACTACACGTCTGGATGTGATCCACGCCTGGCTCTTTGAGGATTTACCCGGCGGGCGCGTACGTATTCTGACCCAGGAATCACAAATTGGCGTTCCGGCACAAGAACTGGCACGTACGCTGCCCAATCCGATGATAAACGGTCATCAGGAGTGGATAACCGGCCTGGCCCGGGCTGCGCGTGACGCTTAATTGAGCCAGAAAGGGCACTCTGTCCTGGGCTGGATAAGGCGCAGCCGATCTCTGGTGAATAGTTGTCAAAACGTTAAATACGTCACAAATTTAATGTTACACTGCGTAACTTTTCTACAATAACCCCACGCAGGTAACAAAATGAGTGAAGCTGTTGAACAAAAATCCCGCGCTGAGGCAAATTCCCGCCCGAACTGGTCGGCGGTATTTGCCGTGGCGTTCTGCGTTGCCTGCCTGATAACCGTTGAATTTCTCCCCGTTAGCCTGTTAACGCCGATGGCGCAGGATTTGGGGATTTCTGAAGGCGTGGCCGGACAATCGGTGACCGTGACGGCATTTGTCGCCATGTTCGCCAGCCTGTTTGTGACGCAAATTATTCAGGCGACCGATCGTCGCTATGTGGTGATCCTGTTTTCGGTGCTACTGACGCTTTCCTGTCTGCTGGTTTCCTTTGCCAATTCTTTTTCGCTGCTGCTCGTTGGCCGCGCCTGCCTCGGTCTGGCGCTTGGCGGCTTCTGGGCGATGTCGGCGTCGCTGACCATGCGTCTGGTTCCTGCACGTACGGTGCCGAAAGCGCTGTCGGTTATTTTTGGCGCGGTCTCTATTGCGCTGGTAATTGCCGCGCCGCTGGGGAGCTTTTTGGGCGGTATTATCGGCTGGCGTAACGTGTTTAATGCGGCGGCGGTAATGGGCGTGCTGTGCACGATTTGGGTGGTGAGAGCGTTGCCTTCGCTGCCTGGTGAACCTTCACATCAGAAACAAAATATGTTCAGCCTGTTGCAGCGTCCAGGGGTGATGGCCGGGATGATTGCCATATTCATGTCCTTTGCCGGGCAGTTCGCCTTCTTTACCTATATTCGCCCGATCTATATGAATCTGGCGGGCTTTGACGTTGATGGCTTGACGCTGGTGCTGCTGAGCTTCGGCATTGCCAGTTTTGTTGGTACGTCGTTCTCGTCGATGATTCTGAAGCGTTCGGTCAAACTGGCGTTAGCCGGTGCGCCACTGGTGCTGGCGCTCAGTGCGCTGGTCCTGATCCTGTGGGGCAGCGACAAAGTGGTGGCGGCGGGTATTGCGATTATCTGGGGACTGTTGTTTGCGCTGGTACCGGTCGGCTGGTCGACGTGGATCACCCGTTCGCTTGCCGATCAGGCAGAAAAAGCCGGATCCGTCCAGGTCGCCGTGATCCAACTTGCCAATACCTGCGGGGCTGCGGTGGGAGGCTATGCGCTCGATACCCTCGGACTGCTGTCACCTCTGATGATTTCCGGCAGCCTGATGCTGCTGACGGCGCTTCTGGTGGCCGCAAAAGTACGCATAAAAGATATGCAATAAACTAAAACACGGTATGCCGGATCGCTATCCGGCATCCTGGTTGGTTTTAATTAAAACCATTATTTTCGGTGGTCTGGGCAAACCATTCGCCGCTCTTTTTCACCGTGCGTTTTTGCGTTGCTAAATCTAACTGAACAAAACCGTAGCGGTTTTTATATCCGTTGAGCCATGACCAGTTATCAATAAAGGTCCACATATGGTAGCCAAGACAATTACAGCCTTCGCTAATGCCTTTATGTAGCCATTTAAGATGCTCAGAAACAAATTCAATACGGTAGCTGTCGTTGATTTGCTCTTGCTGAATAAAACGCTGCTCATTCTCGACACCCATACCGTTTTCAGAAATAAAACAGCGCGGGTTGCCATAATTATCACGCAGATTGGTAATAATATCGTAAATACCCGGCTCATAAATTTCCCAGCCACGGTAGGGGTTCATTTTCCGCCCCGGCATTTCGTAATAATCAAACAGCCACTCCGGCATAAACGGTGCATCCGGGTTGACGGCGCTATCGCGGCATTTCACGCGACGCGGCTGATAGTAGTTGATGCCGAGCAGGTCGATTTTTCCCTCGGCGATTAACTGGCTGTCGCCTGGCTGGCATGCCGGTAATTGATCGTTCTCTTTCAGCAGTTCAACCAGATCCGCCGGATATTCACCCTTCAGCACCGGGTCAAGGAAACTGCGGTTAAACAGCAGATCCGCATAGTGTGCGGCTTTCACATCCGCCGGATTTTGTGAGCGCGGGTAGGAAGGCGTTAAATTCAGCACCACGCCGATTTCACCGTCATGGTTTGCGGCACGATATGCCCGAACCGCCGTCGAATGCGCCAGTATGGTGTGATACGCCACGGTAGCTGCACGTTTGAAATCCACCACATTAGGGTAATGGAAGTCATACAGATAGCCGCCTTCAACCGGGACAATGGGCTCGTTAAAGGTAAACCAGTGCTTAACCCGGTTGCCGAACAATGTAAAACACGTTTGTGCATAGCGGCCAAACGCCTCGACCACTTCACGGTTTTCCCAGCCGCCTTTCTCCTGCATCACCATCGGCATGTCGAAGTGGAACAGGGTGATAAATGGCGTAATGCCTTGTGCCAGCAGCTCGTCGATGACGTTGTTATAGAACTCGACGGCTTCAGGATTAACCTCGCCGGTACCGTCCGGGATCAGGCGCGACCAGCTCAGAGACGTACGGAAGCTGTTGTGCTTCAGCTGTTTGAGCAGTGCGATGTCCTGTTTCCAGTGCTGATAAAAGGTCGAGGTAGTTGCCGGGCCAACTCCCTGATGGAAACGACCTGGCTGACGATCGAACCACACGTCCCACGTGGTCTGGCTTTTGCCGCCGTTCAGGCTATCCCCTTCGGTTTGCAGTGCCGAACAGGCACTGCCCCACCAGAAGTTTTCTGGAAAACGGTATCGCATTGTTGTTGCTCCATTGCTATTTATACGTTCTGGCAACAATACGTGTTTTTGCGATACAGAAACCGGTTACAGTACTCATTTCTCAACCAAATGCCTATAAATCCGGGCATTCAACTTTGCCAAGCGCTTCCCAGTAGTTGTTTTGATTGTTTCTTTGAATTGCCAGAATGGCTTCGCGGATGTGCTGCTGATTACGCGTATCAGCCATAATCGTTTTTTCCCACACCTCATCCGATGGTGACCCTTGCGGGGTGCAAATCTTACGTAAATCCTTCATAACGGTATTCTTTTCGTGTACAGCCTGCAGACTGCCATAAGCCGAGTCGGCTTGCGCCAGACCGGGTAGCGTGAAAAGGACGGCAATAATCGGAAAAATGACTCGTTTCATGATAATAATCCTTGTTGTCTATGCGCATCATCTCAAGAGTAAGTGTAGACGGCATACGACTCACTCATCACCCTGTGTTAATGTCTAAAAATAAATCAGCCAGAAGTTGTAGTTATTTCAGGAGGATAGGATGCAAATACAGATTACAGATACGATTACCGAAGACGATCAAAATGCCCTACTTGCCGGATTGCGCGCTTACAACCGGCAGTTTCTTAGAACCACCAATTTTGGCGACCTGGCGGTGTACTGGCGCGATGAGCGCAATGACATTCTGGGTGGGCTGATCGGCAAAATCAAAGGCGAATGGCTGTGCATTGATTTTCTGTGGATGCATGACTCGCTGCGCAAAGGCGGTTACGGCACAAAATTGATGCAGGCCGCAGAACAGACGGCGCGTGAGAGAGGATGCCTGCATGCGCTGGTGGATACCATGAGTTTCCAGGCGCTGCCGTTTTATCAGAAAAACGGCTATCAGCTGCAAATGACCCTCGATAACTTCCCGGAAACCGGTTCCGCGCGCCATTATTTGTCGAAAACGTTTTGATGACCGGAAGGTCTGGATGCCGCCTCACTTTCTTGAGCAGCAGAATAGTGTATGTTCTGAACAATCATTTATTTCTTAAGCGGTAAAGAGATGAGACGGATTGAGATAATACTGGGAGAGCTGGAACGGCTGACGCGAGGCCTGAATCTTGCCCATCTGGCGCAGGAAACCGCGTTCACAGCGGAGGCCATCGGCTTTAACCTCGGGCTGGCGCGCAACTCAGTCAGTAAAGATCTCAATCAGCTCTGGAACGACGGCCTGGCGATTAAAAGCCGCGGGCGTCCGGTATTCTTTCTGCATCGTCAGGCGATTGAAACGCTGCTGGGGCGCAAACTGGATGAGTCCGAGCGTGAAGTGCAAACCGTTGCCGACCTGTTGCCTGTTCAGGAAAACCAGGCGACTGACGATCCCTTTTCCAGCCTGATTGGTTACGATCGCAGCCTGCGCGATGCGGTGGAAAAAGGCCGCGCGGCGGTGCTGTATCCCCACGGGCTACATGTTCTGCTGACCGGTCCCTCCGGCGTGGGTAAAACCTTTTTTGCCGAACTGATGCACCGTTTCGCCTGCGAACGTGCAGCGGGAACGCCTCCACCGCTGGTCTATTTCAACTGCGCGGAATACGCGCATAACCCGGAGCTGCTCTCATCGCACCTGTTTGGTCATCGACAGGGAGCGTTTACCGGTGCAAACGAGAATAAACCCGGTCTGGTCGAACAGGCTGATGGCGGCTATCTCCTGCTCGATGAAGTGCATCGTCTGCCGTATGAAGGTCAGGAAAAGCTGTTCTCTATTCTCGACAAAGGTGAATACCGGCCGCTGGGTTCAAGCGCCGTGGCGCGTTCAATCTCGGTTCGCCTGATATGTGCGACCACCGAACCGGTAAGTTCGGCGTTGCTGCGCACTTTCCAGCGACGTATTCAGGTATGTATCGATCTCCCCGGCATTCGCCAGCGTTCGGTGGAAGAGCAGGTTGAGCTGATCGTTGGTTTCTTACAGCGTGAGAGCCGCAAAATCGAGCGTACGATAAGCATCGACCGTACCCTGCTGCTCTGGCTGCTGAACAAGCCGCTGGAAGGCAATATTGGTCAGCTCAAGAGCGACATTCAGTTTCTCTGCGCCCAGGCCTGGGCCTCGGGGATGACGGAGCACAGTGATACGCTACAGCTGGATAAACGTCTGACCGAGATCCCCTTTAACGCCACGCCTGAACAACGTCTGTTGGTTGGGGCGCTGTTCGAAGGCAAAGAACACCTGAGCATCGATGCCCGCACGTTGCCGGCACTGAAAAATTCGCTGGCCACCGGAGCCGAAATTGAAGAGAGCGATCTCTTTTACAGCTTCCTGACCCGGGAATACATCAACCTGCGTAACAGCAACGTACCGCCAGCCGAAACGCTGGCAATCCTCAAAAACAAGCTCAGCTCGATTTTTGAATATGGTCTCTACAGCCGCGACAGCGTGGCGCATCCCCCGCGCTATGGCGATCAGATTGAAGAGCGGGTCACGCTGCTGATCGGTTGCGTTGAGCAGGTGCTTGGTTTTACGCTGCCGGAAAATCTGGTTAACCCGCTGCGCAAACACTTTCTGGCGCTGATTGGCTACGTGCAGCGCGGCCTTATTCCGCAACTTTATTCTTCCAGCCTGATCCTCGATCGCTGCAAAGATGAATATGAAAACGCCACGCTGTTATGCCGAAAAATCAATGAACTGCTGCATATTCAGTGTCCGGCGACGGAGGTGGTCTGGCTGTGCCTGTTCCTCAAAGAGTGCCGCCATTACCGCCAACGGATTGACGCCAGTCCTGACTGCGGGGTGATTTTGATTGCCCACGGCGCGACGACCGCCACAAGCCAGGCGCAGTACGTGAATCGCGTGCTGGAGCGCGAGGTGTTCAGCGCTATTGATATGCCTTTCGAGCAGTCGGTGCATGACACGCTGGAGGCCCTGACGCAGATGATCCAGACCCGGCAATATCGCCGATTGATCCTGATGGTGGATATTGGCTCGCTGGTCCATTTTGGCAGTACGATCAGCAAATTATTCCAGATAGACGTTCTGCTGATGCCCAATATCACGCTCACCAGTCTGCTGGAGATAGGGCTGGATTTAAGCTACGAAACCAGTGACTTACCGCAGCTGGCGGCGTTGATGCAGAGCAAAAATATTCCCTGTCAGCTCTGTACGCCGCAGCAGGAAAACAGCGGTAAAGTGCTGGTTATCTCCTGCATCACCGGGATGGGAACGGCAGAAAAAATCAAAAAGGTGCTGGAAGAGAGCTTCGGCGAACTGATGTCGCAGGATACGCGGATGGTGATCCTCGATTACAACGAAGTTCGCAGCCTGGAACGTGTTCAGCAGGCGATTAACGCCAGTGAACGTCTGGCGGGAATCGTGGGTACTTTCCAGCCGGGACTGCCGGATATTCCGTTTATCTCGCTCGAAGAGTTGTTCTCTGAGCAAGGCCCCGAGCTGGTGCTCAGCCTGCTGACGCCAGATCTCTCCAGCAGCGAACGCCGACTGGAGATGGAGCGCAGCGCGATGCGCTTTATCAGCGCGTTGACCATGGAGAGCATCATTAACCATATTTCGGTGCTCAACCCACAGCGTATTCTGAAAGAGATGGAAGGTGTGTTGAATCATCTGACCACTGCGCTTTCGCTGAAACCGAGCCGCCAGGTGACACTGCGCTTCCTGATCCACTGCTGCTGTATGGTCGAGCGTATCGTGATTAACCGCAAACCGTTACAGATGGCGCTGGAGAACAAGCCGGATCTGGATATTCGTGCGTTTAGTGTCATTAAATCGGCTTTCCTGCCGATCGAAGAGGCCTATGCCATTCGGTTATCGGACGCGGAATATTTTTATATCTACGAACTGTTGTATAGCTAATCCCTTGTCTGGTGGGGCTTTGCGCCCCGCCAACACCCACAATTCCCCCGCGTGACACAAATTCTGGCACAGCCTTTGCTCTGTTTACCTATGTCTATGTAATCGAGCCAGGAGGCCATTTTGACTACCACTGAATCCTTGCCCCAGATCCTGCTGCTGACCCATGGCGGCTGGGGGCAACAGCTTTGCAACAGCCTGCGCATGGTGATGGGTGAAATCAAAGGCGTGACGGAAATTCCGCTAATGCCCGTTGATACGCTCGGCGAATTTTATCAGCGCGTCGAAGCCGTAGTGAAAGCTATGCCGGAAGGCTCACTGATCCTGACTGATTTTATTGGCGGCACCACGTCTAACGTGGCGGCACGGCTGAGCGCCGATTACCCGGTGGCAGTGATTTCCGGGCTCAACGCCTCTTTGTTACTGGAGGCGCTCGACAAACGCGAGCATGGCCAACTGACCACCTGCGTGGCCGATCTGGTCGAGGCCGGGCGTAGTAGCTGCCTGGACGTTGTTGCCCACGTACGTCAATTACAACAATCACAATAAGGAATAAACATCATGGCAAACATCGTTTTATGTCGTATCGATAGCCGTCTGATTCATGGACAAGTGGTGACCAAATGGGTTGGGCAATCTCAGGCAAATCGGATTGCAGTGGTCAGCGATGAGCTGGATGCCGATCCGTTTATGAAAAATATCTACCTGATGGCCGCGCCGCCGAACATCAAAGTGGATTGTTTCGGTAACCAAAGTTTTGCGGCTGCCTGGAAAGAAAACCAGCTTGGTGACGGCAAAGTGCTGGTGCTGTTCCCCTCTCTGGCGGCGGTTCAGGAAGCGGTCCAGTTGGGTTTTGATGTCACCACCATTCAGGTCGGTGGGCTGGGCGGTGGGCCAAACCGCAAAGCGGTATTCCAGAACATTACGCTGGATGAAAAAGACGTCGGCATTCTGAGCGACCTGAAAAATCGTGGGATTCAGGTGTTCTTCCAGACTATCCCGGAAGATAAGCCGCAGTCGCTGGACGATATCCTGAAAAAATTCTAATTCTTTGATAACAGGGTACTTAATTATGGATACTTTAGTCTTCGCAAGCCTGATGGGGTTGTATTACTGGTTTGCCCGATTACGCCTTGGCTACACCTTCTCCGCCATGCTGCTACAGCCAGTGGTGATTGCCGTATTCGTTGGTCTGCTGTTAGGCAACATGGAAACGGCGATGATCATCGGTGCAGGTATGCAGTTGGTTTATCTCGGCGTGACCTCCACGCCAGGCGGCAACGTCCCGTCGGATCCGGCGCTGGCTGCCTGCATTTCAATTCCGATCGCCGTGAAGGCCGGAATGGACCCGAACCTGGCTATCGCACTGGCGATCCCTTTTGGCGTTATCGGCGTGTTCCTCGACCAGTTGCGCCGCACGCTAAACGCAGCGTGGGTACATATGGCCGACAAGCATGCGGAAACGGCAAACATGGCGGGCATTATGCGCTGTGCGTTCCTCTACCCGGCGTTGCTCGGACTGGTACTGCGTTTCCCGGTGGTCTTCGCCGCCAACTATTTTGGTCAGGACGTTGTGGAAAGCTTCCTTAAGCTGATGCCGCACTGGCTGACGCACTCCTTTGAAATTATGGGCGGCATTCTGCCGGCGCTGGGCTTCGCCATCACCATTATGGTGATCGGTAAAAAGAGCCTGCTGCCATGGTTTATCGGCGGTTTCTTTGCGGTGCTGTACCTAAAGGTAGACATCATGGCGATGGCAATCTTTGGTACCTGCGTGGCCTTCCTCATTAAAGGTCTGGCGAAAAATGAAGGAGCAGCATGATGAGCAGCGACGTAATGCAGCATGAACTGGTGGAGCGCGCGCGTGAAAGCGGCACGTTGACCAAAGCAGACATCACCAAAGCATGGTTTATCTACTGGCTAGGCGCGGAAGTTTCCAGCTCCTATGAGCGTTTGCAAAGCCTTATTTTCTGCGCCTCAATGACGCCGATCATCAAAAAACTCTACCCGCAAAAAGAGGAGCAGGTTGAAGCGCTGAAACGCCATTTGAACTTCTTCAACTCGGAGCAGACGTTCGGGGCGGTGATTCAGGGGATCTCCATTGCGATGGAGGAACAGAAAACCCGCGGCGAGCCGATCAGCGACGCCTCAATTACCGGGATTAAAACCGGGTTGATGGGACCACTGGCCGGGATGGGGGACTCCATCATCTGGGCCGCCGTGATGCCGCTGTTAATTGCTATATTCATCCCGTTTGCGGCGAATGGCAGCGCGATGGGCGGAATTGTACCGTTAATTCTCTATCCTGCTATTACGCTGGCAATCAGCTATGGCATGGTTCACAAAGGCTATACGCTGGGGCGTGACTCGATAATTGGCCTGCTGCAGGGAGGGCGAATAAAGGAACTTATCTACGGCGCTAACGTGCTGGGTTTGATCATGATGGGCGCGCTTTCTGCAAGCTACGTCAAGATCACCACGCCGTTAAAACTTAGCGCCCTGAAAGGCTCTGAAGTGGTGGTCCAGCAAATCCTCGACTCTATTGCACCCGGCCTGTTGCCGCTGGCGGCGGTGTTCGCCATCTATTTCTATCTGGTGAAGAAAGGGCCGCGTTACACAACGATTTTACTGTCGATTGTCGCGCTCAGCGTGGTCTGTTCGCTGCTGGGAGTGCTGTAAGCCATGACACAGAATATCTACCAACAATTGGGGCTAAAACAGGTCATTAACGCCTGCGGCAAGATGACGATTCTGGGTGTTTCCAGCGTAGCGCCGGAAGTAATGCAGGCCACCGCACGGGCTGCTTCAGCCTTTGTTGAAATTGATCGGCTGGTGGACAGAACTGGAGAACTGGTTTCCCGCTACACCGGGGCCGAAGACAGCTACGTCACCTCCTGTGCATCGGCGGGCATTGCTATCGCTGTTGCCGCCGCCATTACCCGTGGTGACCAGGCGCGAGTCACGCTGATGCCGGACAGCGCAGGAATGGCCAATGAAGTGGTCATGCTGCGCGGGCATAACGTTGACTACGGTGCGCCCATCACCAGCGCCATCCGTTTGGGCGGCGGGCGGGTGGTGGAGGTTGGCTCAAGTAATCTGGCGGCCCGCTGGCAGCTGGAGAGCGCGATTACCGATAGCACCGCCGCGCTGCTGTACGTGAAATCGCACCACTGCGTGCAGAAAGGCATGTTGAGCATCGCGGATTTTGTGCAGGTCGCGCAGGTTCACAACCTGCCGCTGATTGTCGATGCCGCCGCCGAGGAAGATTTGCAAGCCTGGGTAGCAAGCGGAGCGGATATGGTGGTCTACAGCGGGGCAAAAGCTTTTAACGCGCCGACCTCCGGATTTATCACCGGGAAGAAACAGTGGATTGCCGCGTGTAAAGCGCAGCACCACGGCATTGCCCGGGCGATGAAAATCGGCAAAGAGAATATGGTTGGGTTGGTTTATGCCCTGGAAAACTACCATCAGGGACAAACCGTAGTCACTGCTGAAGCGCTCCGCCCCGTGGCGCAGGCGATTTCAGAGATTCGCGGACTGGATGCGGATATCGAGCAGGATGAGGCCGGACGCGCCATCTGGCGGATTCGAATTCGGGTGAATGCGCAGGTGCTGGGAATGGATGCCTACGCCGTAGAAGCGCAACTGCGAGAGGGTGATATCGCGATCTATGCTCGCCGTTACAACCTTCATCAGGGTGTCTTTAGCCTTGACCCGCGCACGGTCGCAGAAGGGGAAATGGCGCTGATCGTGGCCCGATTAAAGGAGATTGCAGAACATGCAGCACATTAATTTTTATCGTAATAAAGTGGCTATTAACGTGCTGGCGAAGGATATCGCCAATGCGCGGGAAATCTATGATGCTGCCGAAGGCCACGCGGTGATTGGCATTCTTTCTGCGCAGTTTTCCTCGGTTGAGGAAGGGGTTCTGGAAGTAAAACGTTGGATGAACGACGTGCCGTCGATTTCTGTGGGGTTGGGGGCCGGTGACCCGGCGCAGTATTACAAAGCGGCGATGATTGCCTCGCAGGTACATCCAGCACACGTCAACCAGACCTTTACCGGTTGCGGGTTTGCGGCAGGCGCCTTGGCGGCAACGGGTGGTGAACAGACCCATATCAACGCGTTAGTCAGTCCCACTGGCACGCCGGGGGACGTGTTGATCTCGACCGGCGTCAGCAGCAGCCAGGGCACGCCAGCCCGCGTTTCCTGCGATGCAGCGGTCCGTATGATGTTGGATTCAGGAGCCCATGCGGCGAAGTTCTTCCCAATGGGCGGTGAGCAGTCACTGCCTGAGCTGTACGCACTGGCGACGACAGCGGCACGAAACGGCATGACATTGATTGAGCCGACCGGCGGTATCGATCTCGATAACTTCGGCGTTATCCTGCAATCCTGTCTGGAGGCGGGAGTACCGCGCGTCATGCCGCATGTTTACAGCTCGATTATCGACCCACAGACCGGTAATACCCGGCCTGCAGATGTCATCAGGCTGATGGAGATAGTCAAAGCCCTGGTGTGATGTTGCTATCGCCGGATGGCCCATAAAAAATGCCCGGAGGTGAGTGCGCCTACCGGGCATTTTTGCGAACGCTATTCCCTGAAAATGAATACATTGCAAAAGTATGTATTTATCCGCCAAGCCGCCTCGCAGATAGAAAAGTTCCCAGATGTTGTGTGTGCGACTGGCGGGTAAGGTTCCGTCATCTTGTTCTTCTGGTGACGGACCGCCATGAAAAAACCAACAACTTCTACGCCGCATGATGCGGTATTTAAAAAATTCTTAAGCCACCCAGAAACGGCACGAGATTTTCTTGATAGCTATCTCCCCGCACCATTACGTGAACTTTGCGATCTGAACACACTGAAGCTGGAGCCAGGGAGTTTTATTGAGGAAGACCTGCGTGCCAGTTATTCCGATATTCTGTGGTCGCTAAAAACGAGAACCGGTAAAGGCTATATCTACGCGTTGATTGAACACCAGAGTTCACCGGATGCCCATATGGCATTTCGGATGATGCGTTATGCCATTGCCGCGATGCAGAATCACCTTGATGCCGGCCACAAAACACTGCCGCTGGTGGTTCCGATACTTTTTTATCATGGCATCGCCAGCCCGTACCCTTTTTCACTGTGCTGGCTGGATGAATTTGACGATCCAGAAACTGCGCGGCAGCTTTATGGCGCTGCCTTCCCGCTGGTCGATATCACGGTGGTCTCTGATGATGAGATTATGCAGCACCGGCGAGTGGCGCTCCTGGAACTTGTCCAGAAGCATATACGCGAGCGTGATTTGATGGTGTTGGTCGATAAACTGGTTGCCCTGTTGATTAAGGGATACGCTAATGACAGTCAGGTAGAAACGCTATTTAATTACCTGGTGCAGTCTGGCAGCGCACCGCGTTTTGAGGCGTTTATTCGACAGGTTGCCCTGCGCGTTCCCCAACATAAGGAGAGATTAATGACGATTGCAGAATGCTTACGTGAGTCGGGTCATCGCAGTGGCCTGCAGGAGGGACTGCAAAAGGGTTTGCTAGAAGGCAAAAAGGACGAAGCGTTGCGGATAGCCCATGCCATGCTTGAGAAGGGGATCGATCGTGAACTGGTGCTAATTATTACCGGGCTTGCAATTGATGAACTAACGGTATCTTCCGACTAATTTATCTTAGCCCCATTATGCTTTTTTCTTCTTGCTGATGCTTTTTCGTTTTTTAAACCGCAGCGACCTTCCCGCTATAGTCATTTCATTACTCATCAGGCGGTTATTGCAAAAGGATAAAACGTGAAGCTGAAGATACCTTATTTCGGGACCGGGGCGGCGGTATTACTGGCGGGATTATTGCTGGCAGGATGCGATCAACAGAGCAGTGATGCAAAGCACATCAAAGTGGGTGTAATTAACGGTGCTGAGCAGGATGTGGCGGAGGTCGCGAAGAAAGTCGCTAAAGAAAAATATGGCCTTGAGGTGGAGCTGGTGGGGTTTAGCGGTTCTCTGCTGCCCAACGATGCCACCAATCATGGTGAGCTGGATGCCAACGTCTTCCAGCATCGTCCGTTCCTCGAACAAGATAATAAAGCACACGGCTATAAGCTGGTTGCGGTGGGCAATACCTTTGTGTTCCCGATGGCAGGGTATTCGAAGAAAATCAAAACTGTTGCTGAACTAAAAGACGGTGCAACGATTGCGATACCTAACGACCCGACCAACCTGGGTCGGGCGCTGTTGCTGCTGCAAAAAGAGAAGTTAATTACGTTGAAAGCGGATACCGGCCTGCTGCCAACAGCGTTGGATATCACTGATAATCCGCGGCATCTGAAAATTATGGAACTGGAAGGCGCACAGTTGCCGCGCGTATTGGACGATCAGAAAGTGGATGTGGCGATTATCAGTACCACCTACATCCAGCAAACCGGGCTTTCCCCGGTACATGATAGCGTATTTATTGAAGACAAAAACTCACCGTATGTGAACATTCTGGTGGCGCGAGAAGACAACAAAGATGCCGAGAATGTGAAAGAGTTCCTGCAATCTTATCAATCACCTGAAGTGGCGAAGGCGGCCGAAACTATCTTTAACGGTGGCGCGGTTCCGGGCTGGTAATCATGACCTTTTGCCGCGCCGGTTGGTGTTAAACCGCTCTGGCGCGGCGACGTGAATCCATTGAGATAAGTATTACCGAAGAGAGGATCAAAAGCGTGCCCAGCCAGTCTGGCAGGGTAAAGGTAATACCTAACAGCAGCAGGGACAGCAACGCGCTGCTCAACGGTTCCGCGCAGCTTAAAATGCTCGCTTTCGGTCCGCCAATCATCTGTGCGCCTTTCAGGTATAGGCTAAACGTCAGCGATGTGCCGATGACCACCAGATAGAAAAACGCCAGAATCAAACTGCCATTCACCACGAAATTAGTGCCCTGTCCGGCATAAAACGGCAGCAGGATCATGCCGCCGATCAACATACTCCAGCCGACGACCGGCAGCGTGCCGTAGCGCGCGATAAGCGTTGAGGGGTAGGTGGTGTAGAACGCGGCGGCAAACGCCGAGGCAATTCCCCAGAACAGCGCGGCAGGTGAGATAGACAGCGACGTCGGGTTACCGTGGGTGACCAGCAAGAAGGTGCCGATAAGCGATGTGAAGATCGCAGTCAGCACTAAAATCCCCGGTCGTGCTTTGCGCACCACGGAAAACCACGCCACGATTATGGTCGGTGACAAAAATTGCAGCACCGTCGCGGTGGCGGCGTTGGATTTTTCAATAGTCAGCAGAAAGGTTAGCTGTACGGTGAGCGCCCCAACCACGGAAAAAATCAGCAGGCTGATGGCGTCTTTGCGGTTTTTGATAATGGAGAACACTTTGTCGCCGTGAACGAAAGAGAGCATCAGCAGAATGAGCCCGGCGAAAATCAGGCGCGTCATGGTCAGAAACTGCGACGACATCTGGCTTTGCTCCATGATGTATTGCGCGCAAACGCCTGAACTTCCCCACAATACGGCGGCAATCAGGACGTTCATCATCCCTCTTCTGGTGGAACTCATCTTTCCCTCGGCATGTTGTTTTGTTTTATTTGTGTGCAGGCATCATAGCAGAGATGGTTGTGATTTCTGCCAGCACATCCGCAATCAGCCAGTCATTAAAGACTTTTACCTCCGGACGCATTACCGCGTGCTGTGGCGTAACAATGTAGTAAGACCACGCCAGAGGCCAGCGGGTGTTGGGATGAAGCTGAACCAGTTGCCCGTCTGTCAGTAGCTGCTGCACCAATGCCCTACGCACAATGGCGACACCTTGACCACTGAGCGCCGCCAGAATCACCGCAGAGGTAGAGTTGATGTGCAATCCACTGTCGCGAACGACAGGTGCCTGGGTGGCGGTCAGGACATCATTCCAGTCCGGGAAATTGGCGCCGGGGTGGGGAGTGTCATCATGGATAAGCTTCTGTGCGGCCAACCATTCTCTACAGGATATTTTATCTACTGGCACAATACGTGGGCTACAAACCAGAACCGCTTCTTCATCCATCAGCCAGGTTTTATTTACCCCAGGCCAGTCGCCTTTGCCGCAACGCACGCCCAAATCCGCTTCGCCATGAGCAACATCCATCAGCTTTTCCGTCACGTTCAGGCGTAATTCTATGTTTTCATGCGCTTGTGAGAAACGATTGAGGCGGCTCATCAGCCAGTTCATCACCAGTACCTGAGAGGCCGTGATAATCACCACCGAGCGTGCTCGCCGACCGCGTAACTTGTTCAGCCCAGATTCCAGACTATCCAGTCCCTGGGTTATCTCGCGCAACGCGTCCTGTGCTTCGCTGACCAGCGTGAGACGCTCTTTGCCTGAACGAGTACGATGCAGCAGCGGGTGGCCAACCCAGTCTTCCAGCGCACGAACCAATTGCCCAACGGCAGCCGGAGTGACCCCCAGTTCTTGCGCCGCACCAGTAAAACTGCCGTGGCGGGCTGTGGCCTCAAAAGCGTGTAACCATTTAAGCCGATTAAGCGAGCGCATCAGGTCATTTCCCGTTTTGTGAATATCTTCAGTATATGCCATCGAGATAGATTTTCTTTCTCGGTTCGCTATTTCTTCTCATTCGTCAGCACCTCAGGGGAGTGGCATTGTTAGCACATTAACGAATACGTGAAACGAGGCTAGCGATGAACACATTATTTGTCGGCAAAAAACTGTTAGTGGTGGGCGGCACCAGTGGTATCGGATTTGAAACCGCAAAACTGATCCTCCAGGGTGGTGGTCGAGTGGTGCTGGTTGGCAATCGTGCCGAGAAAGCAGAACGGGCCCGTCAGGCATTGGCGGAGCTGGGTGACGTCTCTGTCATTGTGGCGGATCTGATGTCAGAAGCGGGCGTTAAGCAGGTGATGGCAACGGTGAATGCTGAGCACAAAGACATCAACCTGTTAGTAAATGCAGCTGGGGTTTTCTTCCCAAAACCTTTCACTGATCATGAAGTTGAAGATTATGAACTGTACATGAGCCTCAACCGCGCGACGTTTTTTATCACTCGCGATGTCGTGCGTAATATGGTGGCGGCTAACATCCAGGGTGCCATCGTGAATATTGGTTCGATGTGGGCACAACAGGCAATTGGCGCAACACCTTCTTCAGCGTACTCAATGGCAAAAGCGGGCCTGCATGCATTAACTAAAAATCTGGCCATTGAGCTGGGGGCGAATGGGATTCGCGTCAACGCCGTTTCGCCAGCAGTCGTGCATACACCTATCTACGAAGGATTTATCCCGAAAGAAGACGTACAAGGTGTGATGAGCAGCTTTGACAGCTTCCATCCGATTGGTCGGGTCGGTACGCCGTGTGATGTGGCTGAATCCGTCGCGTTCCTGTTGTCAGATAAAGCGCAATGGGTAACTGGCGCCATCTGGGATGTGGATGGCGGTGTAATGGCCGGACGTAATGGCTGACAGAGGCTGATGCTGCGTATTACAAAACGCCTGCTTATACTAAACAGGCGTTTGTGAAAGATTGGAAAAGTTAAGCGCGCTGAGAGTCCAACTGCTCGTTATTTTTCACAACATCCTGGGCTTTGGTATAGCTTTCAATCAGTAACTGATAAGTCGGGAAGATTTTGGTATAGACTTCAGCCCATTCCGCTGCGTCTTCCCGATTCCAGGTTTTCTGCAGTTCAGACGCAACCGCGGCAGTATCCATCGGCACGACACCAGCCTGTACGACGCGGGCCATGGTGATCTCCTGTGCCATTTTGCTGTAAGTACCGGAAGCATCGATGACGGCAAAGACTTTAAATCCTTCTGCTACCGCGCTGATGGCCGGGAATGCCATGCATACACTGGTGATGGTACCAGCAATAATCAGCGTCTTACGGCCTGTCGCTTTTACCGCAGCAACAAACTCTTTGTTATCCCAGGCGTTAATTTCACCTTTGCGCGCGACATAATGTGCATGAGGGGCATTTTCATGAATTTCCGGGATAAGCGGACCGTTTGGCCCCTGCGGCACAGAGGCGGTGGTAATCACCGGCATTTTGCATAAGGTGGCGATTTTTGCCAGCGCTGTTGCTCTTGCACGCAGTTCAGTCATTGGCATATCGCCAACGGTCTGGAACAGGCCGCTTTGATGATCGATAAGCAACATAACTGCGTCATTGACATCAATCACTGGGCGTTGGCCATTAAAATTAGCGGGTGTAGACATGATCCATTCCTTGTTGTTGCTTTTTGCGGGTTATCTAACCCGCAGTAAAGTCTATAATCGCTTGGGCGATATCCATTTTTGAGCTACAGCTAATTAACCATTATTGACATCATCATGGTTAATTTCAGGGGGAGACTAAAGTTATTCTTATAAGAATTTCCTTAGTGAGCTTAGTTTCTTCCCACCGCATTAAAATAACAATGCCTGTTATTATGAAATTATATTTCTGCATTCATATTATTTTATGGTATGTACTGGAAGTAAGGGGTAAAAATTCAGTTGATGTTTCTGACTGACTTATTTTTATATTGTTATTATTATTGTGAAATATAATGAATATTAACGATATATCTTCAATGTTAATTTTGTGACTAATACTACGGTTTTCTAGAGGATAACGATCATGTCTATTTTATTTTCCAAGTTATTATTGAGTTAGGTAAATTCTCATGTTGATATTTGTTGTGCTCCCCGAACATCAGAGGAGCACGGTATTAATATTACGCCTCAATCGGCGTCAGATAATCCAGCCGTAGCGGTTCGGCTAGCAGATCGTTCATTTGTAGAATGAACGCCTGGAAATGCGGCAGAGCGATATGCTCATCCAGACCGGCCTGACCGCGCCAGGATTCGCGTACGTAGAACACATCCGGCGTGTCGCGTAACTGGAACAGGGCATATTCAATATTGCCCGGCTCCCGGCGCGTGGGCAGCAGCAGAGCTTGTAGCGCCTGTTTCAGTGCGTCGTTTTTCCCCGGTTTGGCTTTCAGTACCGCAATAATTGAAATCACGTCAGAATCAGACATGTTAAAACCCCTCCAGCACAATCTTGCCGACCGAGCGACCGGTTTCAATTTGTGTGTGGGCTTTTTGCAGATTTGCCGCGGTAATCGCGCCAAAATGTTCGCCCAGCGTGGTACGGAGGGTGCTGTCGTCGATCAGCTGCGCCACACGGGTCAGTAACTGATGCTGCGCAATGATGTCGTGGGTGGTAAACATCGAACGGGTAAACATAAACTCCCAGTGCAGCGAAATGCTTTTGGCCTTCAGCGGGCGCGCATCGAGAGTTTGCGGATCGTCAATCAGCGCCAGTTTGCCCTGCGGTGCCAGTGCGGCAATAATTTGCGAATAGTGCTGCTCGGTATTGTTCAGGCTGGCAACGTGCGTCACCTCTTTAATGCCTATCCGTGCCAGCTCTTCCGTCAACGGCTTGCTGTGGTCAATCACATGATGAGCGCCCGCTTCACGTACCCATTTCTGGCTCTGCGGGCGTGATGCGGTACCGATGACGGTCATTTTGGTCAGCTTACTGGCCAGTTGCGTCAGAATAGAACCGACGCCGCCAGCCGCGCCAACAATCAATAACACATCATCTTCATTGCCATTTTCCTCTACGCCCAGACGGTCGAACAGCATTTCCCAGGCGGTGATAGCGGTTAGTGGCAGCGCCGCAGCAGAAGCATTATCCAGTTTTTTTGGCTTCAGCGCGGTAATACGTTCATCAACCAGCTGAAATTCACTGTTACTGCCAGCGCGGCCGAGCGCTCCGGCGTACCAGACTTCATCGCCGGGTGAAAATAGGGTGACGGCTTCACCCACGGACTTCACCACGCCAACTGCGTCCCAGCCCAGTACGCGCGGCACATCAGCGTTAAAACCTTCGCGGACCTTGGTATCGACGGGGTTGACGGAAATGGCTTTCACTTCAACCAGCAGATCGTGCCCGGTAGCGACTGGCATGGGCAGGTCAATCTCTTGTAAAAATTCAATGTTATTGCCGTCGGTCGCGGCGCGGGTGATGGCGATGGCTTTCATGGTCTCTCCGGTTACAGGAATCAGTTGAATAATTCGATGGTAAACCGGTAACAGAACGGGAAAAATAGCCCTATGGCGACAGGACTTATACTCGGGGAGTGAAAATGTTCCGGCTTGAAGATCTCACGTTGTTTGTCCGCGCCGCGGCGCTGAATAGTTTTAGCGATGCCGCGCGCGAAGTCGGCGTTCAGCCTGCTCAGGTCAGTTCAGCTATCAAGCGCCTGGAGTCTACGTTGGCTATCCGCTTGTTCGCCCGCTCCACGCGCAGCCTGCGCCTGACGCCAGAAGGTGAAGTCTGGTTACCCTATGCCCGCCAGATGCTGGATGTAATGCATGCCGGGTTGCAAAAAATTCAGACCCCGGAAGATGAAGTATCAGGCACGCTGCAAATCGCCGTGCCTTCCGATCTCGGTCGTAACCTGCTGCTACCGGTCTTTCAGTCGTTTCGACGCCGCTATCCCGCGCTGCGCCTGCGGATTTTTTTCTCCGACCAGGTAACGGATGTCTTTAAAGACCCCGTCGATGTTGCGTTTCGCTATGGCAACACCGAAGACGCGTCTTACATTGCGCTGCCGGTTGCACCGGGTAACCGACGCGTGCTGGTGGCATCACCGGAATGGGTTGAGCAAAACGGCGCGCCGCAAAAACTGGATGATTTAACACAGCTCAACGCCATGACTTTCGTATTACGCGGCCGCCTGCACGATCGCTGGACATTTACGCGCAACGGCGAGGTCAGTAGTGTGCAGGTTAACGGCACCATTATGAGTGACGATGCGGAAGTGATCCGGCGCCTGGCGATTGCCGGAGAAGGTGTGGCGTACAAGTCGTGGCTGGATGTCAGCGAGGATGTGCGTGACGGTCGATTACAACTGCTGATGTCGGATTATCAGGGAGAGAAAGTCCCGCTGAATATGATTTGCCCGCATCGGAAGCAGCTTTCAACCGCGGTACGCCTTCTGCACGAGGCGGTGAAGGCGCGGTGTGAAATGCTGGCGCAAAGCTAATAAGCGCTTTACGCCAGAATACTATCGCGTCGTTACTCAGTCTTTTTTCGTTGCATTCGCAAAGAAAATATCAGACTGAATGTCTTTAGTGCGGATGGTAAATAGCTGATTGGTTAGATCTTCCGTCAGCTTCTCGGCGTCAGCCATGATGCGCAGGTTGAAGTCATTCAGCATCTTATCCGCGGCGGGTTTATCGGTTTTCGCCATCTTCAGATACTCTGCTTCGACCTCTTTTTGCTCCTTCGCCACTTTGTCTTCCCACGCTTTGTAGGCTTTTTTGACGATTGGCGCGAGCTTCGGATAATCGGTCATCGTCAGCGTTTGTAATTTACGATATTTCCAGTAGATAGACTGATCGTCCGCTTTATCGGTACCCATCGTGTAGTTAGCCGGATACGCTTTCAGGCCGCTGTAGTACGGAACAAAGGCGGTGAGGTCAGCCATGCCCAGGCCAATGTAGGTCGTTTCACCAATCTCTTTTGGCAACCACGGACGGACCTGCATAACGTGCGCTTCATAGGTACGGAAAACGCTTACCGGACGCCATGGCTCTTTGCCGTTCAGACCGTTGGTGTACGGGTCATGGCTGGTCCCTTCATAGTGACTACGCAACACGGCCTTCACATCGTCCAGCGTCATTTTCTTCTCTGGCGTCATGAAGACCGGGAATTCGCGCCCTTTGGCCATATCCTGATTTACGGAAGGATTGAACTCTTTCTGGATGGTCCATACACGAGGGTCGTTATACGTGCGGTCACGCTCGTCATCACGGGTATAGGCTTTGGAGAAGTTGAATTTACCGTCTTTCGCCGGATCGTACAGTCCTTTTTCAGTCGCAAATTGAATCAGGTTTTTTGACGCCATCATGTCCGGATTTTTAGGATCGTAATCCTGTAAGCGGCCCTGATTACCGGTGGCAAAATACTGGTTATTCGGCAGACGCTGCGCCATCCACTGGTGGCCGCTACCGGTTTCCAGGTACCAGATCTCGTTATCGTCGACGACGGCAACGCCAAAACCTTCGCCTGCGCCGACGGTCTCAACGATATGGCCCAACAGCGCCACAGCTTCACGTGCGGTTTTACTTTGTGACAGCAGAATATCCGGGATATCGTCTTCGGTGATCCCTTTATCCTCAACGTACGGGTCGGCGGCCAGTGCTTTCGGTGAGGCAAAAATGGATTCTGTACCGCTCACGCCGACACCCAGCTCGTTAAACCCGGTCGCGCCGTGCAGTTGGGTTTTCCAGTTTGGGACAGTGGTATAACGCAGAGAGTTTTTCGGCAGTGGCCAGGTAAAATCATTCGCACCATTATGTGCTTTGGTGCTGTATACCCCGGTCTGATTTTGCTTTGCCGGATGAATGACAAAATGCTGTGCTTTCAGAGCATCGCTGTCTGCGCTACGGGCGACCAGCATGGAGCCGTCCGCTGATGCTTCGTTGCCGACCAGAAGGGTCGTACAAGCAAAACCTGATGAAACAACGGCCAAATTTATAGAAAGTGCAATCAGGCACTTTTTAAAAGTAAACATTACGTATCCCTCATATGTACGCCAAAAATACACCGGAAACACACCGTTTCCTGAAATGCGATAACGCCTGAATGCTCAGACATTGCTCGCGAGAGAGATAAACGCCCCTGCCCACGTCTTCTCCAAATATCCATCCGTAGGTTGAAGTCTTCTGGGCAAAATATAACGCCCATTCCGCTTAATTATTTCGCAACGGATATTATGATATTCAGGATGTTTCCTGATTCGCGATGAAGAATAGCAATGGGTTATGTGTGGATTCAGTGACCCATGTCGCGTAAGTTAATGATGACAAATGTGAATTTCATTGAGGGGCCGTACTTTTTGTTTCCGGATATGACGTTACCTTTTGCGGCAATACAGCGAGGGCACATTGGAGCTGGCAAAAATCCATGCACCTTTATACTCCTCCATGACCAGGCTCAGGCTTCGTCCGCTTTGGCGGTAAAATCCAGGTAATGTGTCGTTAATATCCGCTTCATCAGCGGTGTCAGCGAAGGTTTTGACGACCTGCATCGCCTGTAGCACTCGGGCATCGCGCTTTTGGGTGTAGTTAAAATAGATGTTCCTGCTAATGTCGGAGGTATTACGCCCGTACAGTTTGCCGGTAATAGTGGCCAGGCCTTCACTGTTGTACATCCGAAACGATAACGTACCGGTAAAGCGGTTGCTGCCAATATTCCATTCCATGTTACCGATGCAATTCAGCGGTTTGTCGGCATAGCGTGAATGCCATAACCATCCCCCTGAACCGAGTACAGTAACCAGCCCGGCCACGAGCACTATAAGGTGGCGTGTTTTTTTCATTGCCCGCGCATCCAGTAATAATGAGTAGTACAAAATGCGTTAGCATCCACCCGTGCATCTTTATCACAGACAAATGCCACGATCCTTTCCGCTTTGCTGTAACCGGTAAGAAACACGTGCTTGTTGTTTTCACAGAGATAGGGATGTAACTGCATCAGATTGAAATAGCCTTGCTGGTCGTGTTCATTTGGTGAGTAATAGATTTTGCAATTTTGCCGTGATGGGGTCTGCATGGAAGCCTGGACAAATTTACTAAACGGCATAACAGGGCGCGTTTGATACCACACCAACCAGATGATCAACGTGGCAATCACGACACTGGCGCTAAATAAAACCTCAAACCAGGGTATCTGCGTAGTTTGTTGTGGTGTCGAAGGAATTATCTTTGCGGGGGTGATTTCTTCAATAACCGGCGGCGGGGAAACTTCACTCTGTTGAAGCGTTATTGTCTCTACTTGCGTATTCTCATTTAATCTGAGCCCGCGTCGGGAAATAGTTTTCACCGTATCACGAGGCAACCCCACGTCCGCCAGCGCGTTACGTAGTGTCAGAATAGCCTGGTAAAATGTGTTGGTGGTGGTCACATTATTTCTTTCACCCCAACCAATTGTCATCAACGTGTTCTGGGAAACAATGTCACTTGCGTGAGTAATTAAATAGAGAAAACAGAGCGAGGCAGGGAGCTGGAGCTGAATTGCTCGCCCGGTCTGACGATTGACCAGACTTTTGCTATCAGGATTAAATTCGACCAACTGATTGATAAGGTACAATTGCCCAGCCCTCAGTAACCAAAACGAATCACAGCGTGTGCTAACGCATCCTTTAAATTTTACATCCAAATCGATAATACGCCTCACTCTTTGTTCATGATTGAAGATAAGAATTTTGCTTAATTATTAAAAATCCTTTAAATACAACATGTTAGAAATCTTATTTCTTAGGTTAAAATTACCTAAGGTTAAATAATGAGAATTCATTACAGTTTTATCTGAATTATCTTTATATTTGTCCACAACATGACAAGGGTGATTGAGTTATCAGAATTACGTAATTAGTAAGCAACCTTTATGCAGGTTATTTTTTAGCAAATAGTGCTTTTTTACTGTTTATCTTAGAATCTGAATTTATGCATAAAATTCCTAAAGCATAGGTTGTTATTCTGAGATAAAGTGTAAATAAGCTTAGCGCAATCGTATTACTCACAGCCCATACATATTAGTGCATCAGGAGTTTATTACATTTTATTAGCGCCACTGTTATTAACTGACAAGGAACGTACTACGTGTTGGATTGACACATTTATTTACCAATGAAATATTTATGGAAAAATAACAGGAGTCATTTTTGATGAAGAGATCACCGTCACAGATTGTTCGTTGCATAAGCTGTGAATTATCCTGTCAATTATTTCCAGATACTGCGGTTCGCGCCAGTTACTGTCACCGTGCCGCTTTTGCTATCTGGCCTGAGGGGAATGGCTTTCTGCAAAAAGGAATTATTGAAAAGCTTCTGCTTAATAATCAGAACCATTTGTCGCGTGGGTTTATTTTTGTGGATTTTTCTTTCCCTAATCTACGCCTGTTTTCCGACCCGCAATGGGTTGACCGGCTGGCCTACAGCGGTATGCATATTGTGTTGATAGCTGACAGGAATCTGGCGCCATTAGCCAACTACTGGCTGTCCAAAAGCAATAAAATACAAGGGATTATATATTCCGATGATGATGACGAAGTTCAACATCAGAAAATCAGGCGACTCTTTACTGGCCATCTCGCCAACAGCAAACGTGGACGCTCACTTAACTATACTGAAATGATATTACTGAAGCGTTTTGTGTCAGGGAAAAGTATTCAGCAAATTACCAAAATAGATAATATCGATATTAAGAAAATATATGTCTACAAGCTCAGACTTGAAGATAAGTTAGGCCATAGTATTCATCAAATATTGTCGAACATTTTATAACGTATTTTTGAGTTTTATTATTTTCACATCCTTGCGATGTGGTGGACGCTCTACGCCTGAAAGCAGGAGGCTAATATGCCAAATCCCAAATCTTATTCTCGTATTGCCATAGCGGTTTCAGCCGCATTAACCTCTATGGTATTTTCAGCTCATGCGGCATGGGTTGACGTTGATAGTCTACCTTCCAGCGGACTGGTTAGTAGTCTGCCCCCGGAATTGCAGGCAATAATTCCAGCGCAGGCAAATGCCAGTTTCGCTAAAACCAGCGCCATGCCGAATTATGTTTATCAATGGAGTGCGGGCACGATTCCTGTTTATGGCAATGGATTAACGATTAATGGACCCGGTGCTGAAGCTTTTGAGCACTCTGTTACCGTTATTCAGAACAGTACAACGGGTAGTCCGGGCGTTATTTTTGGGGACGACCTGACGATTCGTACGCAGTCGAAGAATGCCGCCAATAATGGTAAAGATGTTGACGGTATCCGCACGCACGGGGCCAATACGCCGGATAACCCGGTCTTTATCATCACCGGGGATCGCACCAGTATTTATGTGGACGGTCAGGATGGTGACGGTATTAACGCCGGTTACAACTCCTATAGCCAGGGTTGGAAGGGCTCGGCCAGCATTTACGTCGGCGACGATCTGTATATTCAAACCACCGGTTCCCAGGGACGTGGTATCACAGCCAACGCGATGAAAGACGCCACGCAGGCCAAAAATACAATTGTGGTCGGCGACCGGGCACACATTGTGACGATCGGTGATAGCTCAGAAGGTCTTCGCACCGGGCAGAGCGGTTCCTCAATCCTGCTTGGCAATGACGCCACCATCGAGACTTCGGGTGCTTCTTCAACGGGGATTTATGCCGCCTCATCGTCCAAAACGGAACTGGGCAACAACGCGACGATTACGGTCAACGGCGTCAGCGCACACGCGGTTTACTCCACCAACGCGACCGTGAATCTCGGTGAAAACGCAACGATCAACGTGAACAGTTCGGCGAAAGCTGCGTCATACAGCAAAGCGCCACGCGGCCTGTATGCGACTTCACGCGGGGCGATAAACCTGGCAGGCGGTGCCGCCATTGCCATGGCGGGCGATCACAGCAACGAAAGTTATGCCATCAGCACCGAAACGGGTGGCATCGTAGACGGTTCTACTGGCGGGCGCTTCCTCATCGATGGCGATCTTCATGCCGCAGGCGCGACTGCCGCAACCAGCAGTCTGCCGCAGCAAAACAGTACCATTAAGCTCAACATGACCGACAACTCGTTGTGGAGCGGAGCGTCATACATCACCAGCGCCACTGCCGGGACGGGCGTTATCTCGCTGCAAATGAGCGACGCGACCTGGAACATGACCAACAGCTCAACGCTCACCGACCTGACGCTGAACGGCGGGTCAGTCGTGAACTTTGGGCATGCTGACGGCGAACCGTGGCAGACGCTTACCATCAATGAAGATTTTACCGGGAACGGCGGTAAACTGGTTTTCAATACCGTTCTGAATGACGATACCTCCGAAACCGATAAGCTGAAAGTGCTCGGCAACACCGCGGGTAATGCGTTCGTGGCGGTGAATAACATTGGTGGAACCGGGGCGCAGACCATTGAAGGTATTGAGATCATCGAAGTGGCCGGTAATTCTGACGGTACTTTTGAGAAAGCGGGCCGTATTGTTGCCGGAGCGTACGACTATAACGTTGTGCAGAAGGGCAGCAACTGGTATCTGACCAGTTTTATTCCTGCTCCGCCGGATCCGGAAGACCCTGACCCTGTTGATCCGGACCCGGTTGACCCTATTGATCCAGACCCGGTCGATCCTGTAGACCCGATTATCCCTGAGCCGGAAGAACCCGTTGCGCCTCCTGTCACTGAGCAGCAATACCGTCCGGAAGCAGGCAGTTATCTGGCAAACAACTACGCGGCTAACACGCTGTTTATGACCCGACTGCACGATCGTCTGGGTGAAACGCAGTACGTCGATATGCTGACAGGTGAGAAGAAAGTTACCAGCCTGTGGATGCGTAACGTTGGGGCACATACCCGCTTCAAAGACGGTAGCGGGCAGTTGAAAACCCAAAGCAACAGTTATGTGATGCAGTTAGGCGGCGACCTGGCGCAGTGGAGTAGCGACGGTCTCGACCGCTGGCACCTCGGCGCGATGGCAGGTTATGCCAACAGCCAGAACCGCACGCAGTCCAGCCTGACCGGCTACCATTCACGTGGCCAGGTCACTGGTTACAGCGTGGGGCTGTATGGCACATGGTATGCCAATGACACCGACAAGACCGGCACCTACGTAGATACCTGGGCGCTGTACAACTGGTTTGATAATAAAGTGATGGGCCAGGAGCAGGCAGCAGAGAAATACAAATCCAGCGGGATAACTGCTTCTGTTGAAGCCGGATACAGCTTCAAACTGGGTGAAAACGAACGCAATAGCTACTGGCTGCAACCGAAAGCGCAGGTGGTATGGATGGACGTGCAGGCCGACAGCCACCGCGAAGCGAACGGTACCCGCGTGAAGGACAACACCGATGGCAACCTGATGACCCGTCTGGGGGTAAAAGCCTTTATCAATGGTCACAACGCCATCGACGACGGTAAATCTCGCGAGTTCCAGCCGTTTGTCGAAGCCAACTGGATCCACAATACGCAGACAACCAGCGTGAAAATGGACGATGTGAGCAACGACATGCGCGGCACCAAAAACATCGGCGAGCTGAAAGTCGGCGTTGAAGGTCAAATCACTCCGCGCCTCAATGTGTGGAGCAACGTGGCCCAACAGGTTGGTGACAAAGGCTACAGCGATACCCGCGGTATGCTCGGTGTGAAATATAACTTCTGACGTAACTGCAGGTAACAGAAAGCCGCTGATTAACCGATCAGCGGCTTTATTTTTTGGGGGAATCGTAGGCCGGATAAGCGTTAGCGCCATCCGGCACCAAAAGCTGGAAATTATGCTAACTATTACTTTTTTTACTACAAGAGAGTTCTTTGCCTAACGCAATCATAGCCAGGGCTGAAGGTGTGTATTTTGTTCGTTCCTTAGAATGAGTTTGGAGGTAATTCCCGACAATATCGGCCTCCTGCCCAATGGTTATACTCTCACCGCAGATGATATTCTCTTGTGATAATGTGCCTGCCACTCCTGCGACAAAAGACATATACATCACAGCAATCTGTTCATCCTGAACATTCAAATAATCAAAACCTTTTTCATACAATTGATAGCCGTGATAAAGCGAGTTGCCGTCGATATTCAAGGTCGATTTTGCCAGTGCTGATGTTGAAAGGCAGAACAATAACACGACAGGAATGGAAATTTTATTGATCATACGAGCACCAACCACCCTTATGATGTGAACCTGTACCACCATGCGGATGTTCGCCTTTTGGACATGCAAAAGCGGCGGATGAGGTGGTGATTGTGACGAAAGCTATAACCATTGCCATGAATAAATTTTTCATATGTAACCCAATAATTAATTTATTAGAAATGAGGCTGTCCCTTCCTGATTAAAGAAAAAATGCCCGTGTATTTTTAGCGGGATTATAATATGGTGTTTATTGTGCTGTCATGTTTATCGTTTGGCATAGGCCATCAGGATAGTATTATCATTATGGTTTTTCGTGTAGTGATTGAACAATCCCTGATGCGTTGCCGATTCATGGATAATAAACTAAAATTTCAAATATCATAATTATTGTTCTTCTCCATGAGTTTATAATAAATTTTTATTTATTTGGAGCCAATAATTCATCAAAGAAATTGTCTCCATTAACAATATTGTCAGAATAAATGTCACATTTTGCACATTGAATCTTGGCTTTTAGTAACTGAATTTTTATTTCTTCGACTTTTTCATCGTCGTCAATCGAAAAGATTGAGTCTGGTTTTTCATGGTGATTCATTTGTTTGGGTTTCCGTTACACTTTGGCTTCATTTTCCAGGAGAGTAGGCCGGATACGCGTCAGCGCCATCCGGCACTAGGTGAACCTGTAAGTACCGCTTGCAGGTTCAGCCGTACTTCACTGGAGTGTCGCCAGCGTGCTCTCAATTCTGTTCAACTTTTGATGTGCCTCTTTCAACTCATCCAGCAACCGTTGTTCCTGCTCGCCATAGACCATCAGGACGATACAACCGTTCATCACTTTTACGGTAATCTGTTGGCCGGTATCAAACCCCGCTTCGCGTAGCCACTTGCCGGAAAGAATAATTTTGGGTGTGGATTTGTCGAAAACATTCGGGCGATATCCCACAATTACCGAACGTTCGGTTCCGGATTGGTCGGTGTCTGGGGTAGAATGCGAATCAGCCATAATCAACTCCTTGATAGTTGGTGAGGTTAGACGCCCTTTGGTGTGACAGCACTGTTGGGCGTTGCTTAATTTTAGATTCCATGTGGTAGGTACCACATGTGTGTAAATTAACCTAACTGGTACCTACCATGCAAGAAAAAAAGAAACCAAATTTTGACCGCACTAAAAGCACCATGAAGAACATCCGTTTTGAGGATGAGCTGTTGGAACAAATCGAGAAAGCTGCGGGGAAAGGAAATTTTAGTAAGTGGGTGAAAGAGGCGTGCCTGGCACGCCTTAAATTATTTGAAAAAAAATAATCCTATTATTCGTAGTTAACTGGAATACTGTTTATGATAGTATCAAGAGTAACGTGGACTATACTACTTGAATAGAAATCCTTTTTTTTGATTTTGCTTTTCAAAAAACTGTATTTAACTGTGAAATATAAAAGTAAATTTAGTATGTAATCACTTTTTTCTTTCTTATTTTTTGCATCTATCAATAAAATAGAGTCTTCAAAAGAGAATCCATTATTAATCAATGCTAGTGATAACTGTGATTTAGAAAAGTATGGGGTCTTATTTTCAGCGCTCAAAGCAATAAGTATTGTCCTTACACACCATGATATTCTTTTATTTGCCACTGGCCAGTTAATAATTTTATCTTTATTTTCAAATATTTTTAGCGCTAAGTAAAATGCAACCGATGCCTCATCTATATAACTATTTTTAAATCTAAAGGATGACTTCAGTTGTGTGAAAAATACTTCATTAAATAAACATTTCCCCTCTTTTATTATATGTAAAAAGAATAAATCACCATTACATGACATATCTAATGCTTTTGTTGGGGAGTAAAATGAAAAATTCACACTATCGATATTTCTTACGGTAAATTTTTTGGATTCGTTAATGCCTAATAAATCTATGTCGGATTCAATAGTCTGATCTCCTCTGGCATGGCTGCCGAAGAGAATTAGGCATTTTAGATTTTCATCTTCAAATATCATAACCGAGCTACGCTAATTTTATTGATTAATGTGGGCAAGCTGACACCATACCAAAATAAACCAAGAATCATATTTGATAATAATATAAGCTGTTGATTTGGTGGGTCAGTGGCAAGAGAATATTTTGTGTATCCAGCAAGAAATGTAATATCTAGACTTTGGATCATACTTTTAAGAAGATTTTGAGTCCATGGACTATCTGATGTTGGAATAATTGGTAGTTGGAAATAGTAAACAGCTGTAAAAATTGTGAAAATTATCCCGCCGAAAAAGACACATCTTAGAAAGTTACTACCCCACCCATTAATTAAGCCAAAGCAATTCAGCATTGTTTTCTCGATCGGAAATAATAATGAACGTGCTTTTTTATATAAATAGAAAGAAATGTTTTTGATTTTATTTCCTTTCTTGGCTGCATCGAAATAATGGCTGGCGGCTAATTTGATCTTTGATTCTCTTTCTTTTAATCGTAGTTTAAATAATGTTTTTGTTGCATTGTAATAAATATCGTCATCTCCAATAATAGAAACCGAATTAAGTATGTTCCGTGCAAGTTCACTTGAGATAGATACATTCTATAGACTTGGTCTTCTTTATTCAAATTATGCTCTTTACAATATTCTGAAGTAGCGTATTTGAAAGAGTTAAGAAGTAAGTTTCCAGATGATATTATACAGTTTTCAAAATTAGTTTTCCCACCAGAAATGGATATTTTTCTAAATTTACACGAATCATTAAAAGCACAGGTATAGAATTTGGCTAGTGAGAATGAACTTTCATTAAACATACAATTATCAAAATTGACATAATGTAATTCAGAGTGACCAAAATATATTTTTTTAAACTCGCAATTCTTAAATGTTATTTTTTGGTCTTTATTATTTCCTCTGAAATCACAGTTTTCAAAAATTGCATCTTCAATTACTATTCTTTTTGTATTAGGTTTTTCTGCTGTTTCTTGAGGTTGTGTATTTAAATCGATAACATAATTTTTTAAATGATCACCATTATTTCTGATGCTATTTACATCTTTGATATTGACTAATTTGAATCTTTCAAGGTTAACATTCAAATCATACACAGATTCCCAATAGCAGGTATGTCGATGATCGTCTACAAATGATAGCGCTTGCGCTTCATCAGTATTAGTTTGTATTAGTCGTGATGTAGTCATTTTTCAATAATGTTTAAGTAAAAGGATTAGAAAGATGAAATAATTAACATCAGAAATTATAGTATTTTGGCGGAAGATCACAGGAGTTCGTATTGATTCATAAGCTGATGTTTTATATTGTTATTTTTTCTTGATTCTGATGTGCTTATACACATTGCTATACACATGTGCTGTGGCACAGTGTATAGCAATGTAACTCCGGCTCAATCCAACTTGGTCACTACTTCATTCATTGTATAGTGCACAAATTGCTTTCCTAGTTCGGTCAGTACATAAGATTTTGTGTTCTCGAAAGCAGACTCAAGCGTTGATGTGCCTCGCTTGGCTTGCGGAGCATGCCTTTGTTTTAAGAACTGACCATCTTCTGTGGTATTACGTGCTTGCCTAATCACTCCACCTGTTGACAGATCTCTAATTAACATTTTGTAGAGATCAGCCTCAGCCGAATCTTCGCGCGGAATTATTTCATGCAATTCCATCCATATTTCATAACGGGTTACGCCAGGATTTTGATAAATAATCCTGATAACCTGAAAATGAACTTCGTGATAAATGTTAAGCCAATCTATAAATAAACGAATAATATCATCAGAACATATTTTAGAACTGACAGCATTAGTTATCATATTAGATACTAGTTGTCTTTTTTCTTGTGTATCAGCATCATTCCATACTCGGAAACTTTTGCGAACTAAATCTAGATACTCCTCAGACTCAAGTCTTTCGTTGATATCCTCGCCTAGTTGTTCAAATCTCTTTGCTATAACATTTAAAGTTGAATTTAAATTTTCTAGTTTTTTATGATGTTCTTCAAGCCACTTTGTTTGTAATGAGTTTAATTTTATATTGCCTTCTTCGCTTTTAAAATTTGCAATAGCACCTAAAAAACCTCCAATCCAAGGTATGCTCCCTAATGCTGCAAGAGCGAACTGTTCTGCTAATCTTTTCTTATTAGAAGGGTTTAAACTATCTATTTCATTTCTAAAATCAATAATATCAAAATTATCATCATCCATTTAAATGATTCCTTTTATGTCGCATGATAATACTTAAAATATATGCTTGTTTAACATAAGGATGAATCGATTATTGAGATTTCTATCAAGGATTAACATTTTAGTTACTATGGGCACGCAGTGCTTTCCATTCAAGCACTAGTTTCGACTATGGTTACAAAAAGTTTTTTTGCATTTAACTGTTCACACTGTTCACCTTGGTTATTTATCATTTTATATCATGTGGTTAGGTGGTGATGAGTTGGTGAAGAGTGAACAGTCGACTCTTCACCTTTGTGATTTTTGCTCATTCTGGATCTGTCCGGTCGGGCGATGCGCGGGGTGATAAAAAGTTTTTTCAGGTTTTACTGTTCACACTGTTCACCTCTGGTTTTTTATCAATGATTTCATGGTGATACAGGGTGGGTATACGGTGAGGGGTGAACAGTGGATTGTTCACCTTGTGGCAATGGCCAGAAAGGAAAAGACCGGCTGTTGCCGGTCTGAGTGAGGTTATGTTGCTGCGGGTTCGTCGCACTTCGGCAGCCAGTCGCCGTAGCTTTCCTCTTTCAGCGACAGGTTAGTCTGTATCCCCTGCTTGGTGTGCCGCTTCTCATAATTCAGGCCGTACTCTTTCAGCATCATGGGCAGCCCCAGCCCGAACATTTTCAGGCTGAGCACGTTTCTGTATCCGTTGGCCTCCATATAGGCCAGATACGCATGATAGAGATATTTACGGTAATTACGCGGGATGATGCTGGCATTCCCCATAAACATCCCGTTGGTCTGCGGGAGCATTTCCAGATAGCCGCAAAAATCAAATGTCGGGTCAGCATCGCGCTTGATACTGAGCGCCTCGTCGGAATTCTGCTGCGACTGGAGCAGTGCGCGGGCGGTCATCTGGTCGCTGAATTTCTGCATAAGCTGGCGCACAATGACGGCCAGCTCGCGGGCGATTTTATCCCTGAGCTGCGGGTCGCGTTCCTCCGGGGCAATCTGTTCCGGGAAGTGAATAATCACCCGGCGACGTGACACACCGCCGCTGCGGTCGGTGAAGCGCATCGGGTTATTGTTCACGGCCAGAATCACCGCCGGAATATGTGTTGAATACGGGTTCTGGTATTTCGGGTCAACCGAGACCGCATCGCCGCCGGTGATGGCCTTAAGCCCTGCGCCGTCACCGCTCCATTTTTCCTGGTCTGGCAGACGGATAAGCGAGAAGCCAATCAGGGAGGCACGCTTGCGCGGGTCTTCCAGTGTGTCGATATCGGCTGACGTGGCGTTATCTTCCCCGGCGAGCAGGGTCGCGATTTCGGCCAGAATACTTTTGCCGCTCCCGCCGGGACCGGTGACTTCGAGAAAGAGCTGCCAGTCGTAACGGTTCGCCAGCACCATAAACAGTGCAGCCAGAATCACGTCGCGTTTTTGTGGATTTTTACCGGCCGCACGGTCGAGCCAGCGCCAGAAGTTCGGCGCGTGCGTCTCCAGCATTTCCCCGTCCACCGGCGGGGTAAAATCCACATCGCACAGCGTGCGCAGCCAGTGCGATTTGTGGTGCGGGCTGAATATGCCGCTTTGGGTATCGAGTACCCCGTTGCGAAAGCCAATCAGACGACGTGCCGGTGTATCCTGCTGCGGAATAATCAGTTTCAGGGTCTCCACCACCGAGGCAATTTTCCCGGATGAGAACGGGGCGCGTAAGCGCTGGAATAAGTCAGCCACATTTCGTGAGAAAGTGGCGGCAGGGATATTTTTCCAGATGCCGTTTTCATAGCGGGACAGGAGCTGGCCGTTCGCATCCACGGCCAGCGCTTCGCCGTAATGCTCATGCACCCGCAAAGCCTTGTCGCTGGCGCTCATGGCGGTAAATTCCGCCTCGCTCATGGTGTCGAACGGGCTTTGCGCCGGTGGCCGGATGGCGTCATAAATAGTTTTGCGCGTGGCTTCCTCGCCGTACTGTATAAACGCATCATTCCAGTCACCGAACACCGGCGGCAGGGCAATAACGCCTTCACTGGCATCTGCGGCCGCTGTGGCCTTGCTCTGGCCGTCGCCGTTAAGGTCACGGTCGGCGGCGAGGACAATCTGACAGGCCGGATATTTCTGACGGGCAAGGCTAGCCAGAGAAAGGAGGTTCACGGAGGACAGCGCCACCATGACGGTTTCCCCGGTCAGGTGATGCACGGTGAGTGCGGTCGCATAACCCTCTGCAATCCACAGGCGTTTTCCGGCCTGTTTTTTCCCTTCGATGACATGACATGCCCCTTTGACCTGACCGCCTTTCAGGGTGCGTTTGAGACCGTCAGCATTAATAAGCTGAAGGTTAACCAGTGCGCCGGTATCGTCATACAGCGGGACAACCACATCACCGGTGCGGAACGTCACGCCGCCGGTTTTATGTATGACGGTGAGCGTCAGACATTCCAGAGCGGGGAAACCCTTGCGGGTGAGGTAGGCGTTGCCGGTGGCCGGTCGGGTTTTCTCCATGAGCCTGACGGCCAGCGCGGTCGCCGCTTTGCGGTCGGCCTCCGTTTCAGCCTCTGCGGCCGCAATCACTTCCGGGGCAACCGGCGGCAGGTTGCCGGTCACGGCGTTTATCTTTCCGGCAGCTTCTGACGGGGTCACGCCAAATACTTTCTCTACCAGCTTAAGCCCGTCACCTGCACCGCACTGATTGCAGAACCACGTCCCGCGCCCCTCTTTATCGTCAAAGCGGAAACGGTCAGAGCCGCCGCATACCGGGCAGGACTGATGGCGGTTTTTAATCACCCTCACACCCAGTGCCGGGAGAATGTTCGGCCAGTGGCCGCACGCCTGTTTTACGGTTTCTGTTACGTTCATTTTCATGGTTATTTTCTCCCTCAGTGCAGTACCGGCGACGTGATATGACGGGCGCAAAGCTCATCCATCACGGCCAGCCCGAGAAAGGACAGCGACGGGGCGGCTTTCAGTGGTCCGGCTTCCATTAAATCTTCCAGCAGTGCACAGGCAATCTGACGGCCTTTTTCCTCGCCGTGCTGGCGTTCGCACAGGGTCAGCCATGCACAGGCCACTGCGCGACGATACAGCGCGGCGCGTAATACGGGCGGTAATGGCTTTTTCATACGTTACCCTCCCCGGTAAGCCACTGCTGATTGCAGCGTTCGACCACGCCGTCGAGCTGGGCGGTCATGAGGTAAATCACGGAGGTGAGCTGTAACTGCTGCGCCGGGTCACGACGAACGGTGGCGCAGTCCTGCACCTGCATCAGGTCGCCGACGAGCTGGCCGACGTTGCGCATATGCTCCAGACATTCGAGGTCACGGGCGGTAATGGTGGTGTGTCTCATGCGCGCACCTCC